>CAMHJT010000133.1 GCA_946185495.1 uncultured Clostridiaceae bacterium
TCTTCATCTCGCCTGCACCTTAAAATTCACTTCACACTCAGAGATATAATTATAGTTCACATTCAGGGAATAATTCACCTTGACATGCAGCTCCTCCTCCGTCTCCGTCACCAGAAGATCATGCGTGATCACGCTAACCTTCATCGGCCCGACCGGCGTCTGGAAAAAGGTCGAGGTACTCTCCCCCTTGTCAAAAACCAGAAAGGAATCCGTGCCTCCTTTTTTGGTCATCTCAAAATGGCCGTCCTGAAACTTCACAATATTCCGTACCACAGGACCGTCCGTCTCAGGCTGCTCATCATATAGCACATAATGCTTTCCGTTTTTCAGGTAATAGGTTCCACCCGTGATCAGCTCGATGGGCTCATCCTCCACGTCAAACTGCACACCGGAAACCTTCACCAGCACGTCCTTCGTCATATCCGTCTCCTCTAAAAAAGCCAGTACAGCAGTTTTCCATTGGCTGTGCCGGATCAATAGCTTTCAATATCCACAACCTGCGTGTCCCGCACATGCACCGGCAGCACTCTGTCCGCAAACGAAATGAATCTGTCCACCCCGTCACTGACATAATACTCATACTTCGGCTTATGGCTGGAGCGGTTTAAGAGTCCCTGGGCTGCCAGCAGCTCCTTAAGACTCTTGGCCGTCTCGAAGGCCGGGTTGACAAGGCGCACCTCCTCACCCATAAACCGCTTGATCACATTGCGGATCAGCGGATAATGGGTACAGCCGAGCACAAGGGCGTCCACCCGGTACTCCTTCATCTCCTGCAGGTAACGCCCGACGATATCCTCCGTCACCCTGTCCTCCAGAAGCCCTTCCTCCACCAGCGGCACAAAAAGAGGGCACGCCCTGCTGACCACTGTGATCTCCGGATCCAGTTCCCTGATATAGTCGTTGTAAATGCCTGACTTCACGGTACTCTCCGTACCGATGATCCCCACATTGCCGGTTTTGGTGCTCTCCACCGCCATCTTCGCACCGGGCTTCACCACGCCGATCACGGGAATCTCCTCCTCGGCGGCAATCTCGTCAAGCGCCAGGGCGCTGGCTGTATTGCAGGCAACCACCACCGCCTTCACATTCTTCGTGTGAAGAAATCGCACGATCTGCCGGCTGTATTTTAATACGGTATTCTTGGATTTGGAACCATAGGGCACCCGGGCAGTATCTCCAAAATACACCAGATCCTCATTTGGAAGCTGGCGCATGATCTCCCTGGCCACCGTCAGCCCCCCCACGCCCGAATCAAACAGGCCTATGGGGTTTTTTGCCTGATCGTCCATCCTTCCCATTCCTTTCAAAATCAAATACAAATAATTGCAAAACAATCCGCGTCAATATCTCCTCTGGAAGGCCAGGGAAAGCTGCCGCTCCACCAGCTCCCCGATCGGCATCCCCGCCTCTTTCCAGAGCATGGGGTACATACTGATGGACGTAAAGCCGGGCAGCGTGTTGATCTCGTTAAAGATCACCTCATTCGTCTCCTTTTCAAGGAAGAAGTCCACCCTGGCAAGCCCATAACAGTCAAGCGCCGAAAAAATACTTACGGCGGCCTTACGGATCTCCTCCGCTTTTCCTTCCGGCAGCTCCGGCTTAGTCAGCGTCTTGGATCCTGTATCGTTGTATTTCGCGTCAAAATCATAAAACTCAGCGGAGGATACGATCTCCCCGACGCCGGAGGCCTCCGGCTCTGCCGCGCTTCCAAGCACCGCGCACTCGATCTCCCTTCCAACGATATTGCGCTCCACTAAAATCTTGGTATCATGGCCGGCCGCCACTTTCAGACCCTCTATAAGCCCCGCCCGGTCATGCGCCTTGGAAATGCCCTTGGAAGATCCCGCCTTGCTCGGCTTGATGAACACCGGATAGGAAAGCTTCTCCTCCACGCGCTCCACCTGCCTGGACATAATCTCAGGCTCGTTTTCACTGCGTTCCACATCCTCCGCGCGCACCAGCACATACTCCGCCTGGCGGATTCCCAGTTTCTCCACAATGATCTTGGTAAACACCTTATCCATGCCTACAGCCGAGGCAAACACTCCGCAACCCACATAGGGGATCTTTGCAAGTTCAAACAGCCCCTGAACCGTTCCGTCCTCGCCGTACATGCCATGCATGGCAGGGAAGATCACATCCACCTTCCTTCTCGTCACGCCCTGTTCTCCGGTCAGGATCAGCTCCTTCTTCGTTGCATCAGGTGAGAGGACCGCTTCTGTCACGGACTGCCTCCAGCTTCCGTCTGCAATCTGTTCCGGGCCGTCTGCCAGCAGCCAGTGCCCTTCCTTCGTGATTCCAATATATGTTACATCATACTTCTGCGGATCGATCGCCTTCGCGATCGTCTGGACAGAGATACAGGAAATCTCATGCTCTGAAGACTGCCCTCCGAAGATCAACGCAAGATTCAATTTATTCATAACCGCTGCTCCTTTCTGTCGCTAAGGGGCAAAGCCCCATTACAGAAGGATTGTAACACGATTTCCCCTATCTGACAAGAGTAAGAACCTGTTTCGTAGGTTCATTCTCACAACAGCAGCTGGTAGGCGCGCCTCGGCGAAGGATTGGAAGGTGGATAGTGATATGATAGATTCAAGTTTTGATTACCAGGTCCTCTAACCCAAATTACTTTAGTCCTAATAATTTTTTGATTAGAAATCGTCCTGGTTTTGTGGTATCATTGAGTTGAGCATAGAAATCCTCCTAATGTATGGTTGTTTCTCGACAATTCAATTATTCCATAGAAGTGGCTTCTATGCTTTTTTATTGCCTACATTATTGAATTTTCAAGGTTCAACACACCTTTTCGGTGTAGGAAGTTTTAGTACTGTTTTATGAAGAAAAGGTAACCCGTTCACAGGAGTCCCCCATTACTACATCCAAGGTAACTGTTCAGCAGGTGCTGAATCGTTACCATCCATGCAAATTTACACGATTATCACTCAAAAGCGCATTGACAATCCCGTGGCAAAAGATTAAGATACTTACAGCACATAGTGCAAGAATTGCGGGATATCTGCCATGAATACAGGATATTACAGCTCTTAAGCCCGCATATACCTTGTAAATAGACAGCTTCGGTTTTTACACATCAGAAAGGACAGATGACAATGAACAGAAAAATCCATATGCTGCAATGCTTACTCTTTCTATTTTTATGCTGCGCGCTCGGCACAGGGGCGGGCGGCACATCCCGCGTTCACGCGGAGGTGAACGGCATGGATCTGACCGGACGGGATTCCGGTTTCTTCTCAACCCTATACAACAGCGCCAACGGGCTTCCCACCTCAGAGGCCAATGACATCGTGCAGACGAAAAACGGACTGATCTGGATCGGAAGCTACAGCGGACTGATCCGCTATGACGGCAACGAGTTCTACCGCTATGATTCCTCTACCGGAGTCACTAGCGTCGTCTGTCTCTACGAGGACTCACAAAGCAGGCTCTGGGTCGGAACAAATGACAACGGAATCGCTGTATACGAACAGGGTGAATTCAACTTCTTCGACAAAAACAATGGACTTCGCTCCTCATCCATCCGCTCCATCGTGGAGGACGGAGACGGCAATATCGTAATGGCCACAACAGCCGGCATCGCATGGCTTGACGAATCGGAGACGATCCATATGATCAAGGATCCCAGGATCAACGGGAAATATATCTGCAAGCTGTCACGGGACAGCGACGGCACCATCTACGGGGTCACGCTTGACGGGGATCTGTTTACCATCTTAGACTCGGCGATCGACGCCTTCTATAAAAAGACGGACCTCGGCTACGGCGACGTAAAATGTGTCAGCCCCGATCCCTCGAATCCGGGCTATGTATATATTGGAATGGATAATTCTACCATATTATATGGAGACCTGAAAAATGATTTCGGCCGGTACCGGGTGCTCTCCGCGGCTCCTCAGACCTATATCAACGACATCTACCCCACAGGCAGCATGGTCTGGATCTGCGCGGACAACGGCATCGGCTATCTGGATCCTTCCATGCAGTATCATTCGGTCCATAAGCTTCCCCTCAACAGCTCCGTTGATTCCGTACTGATCGACAACGAGGGAAATGCATGGTTTACTTCCTCCAGGCAGGGCGTGCTGAAGATTTCCCCCTCCCATTTTATCGACATAAACGCCACTGCGAATATCGACAATGTCGTTGTCAATACGACCTGCATGTACGGGGAGGATCTGTATATCGGGACAGACCAGGGACTATTTATCTTAAACCGCAAGCTCGAGAAGGTGGAAAATGATCTGACGGAGCTGCTGAAAGACATCCGGATTCGCTGCATCATCACTGACCGCAAAAACCAGCTCTGGATCTGCACCTACAGCGCCAACGGGCTCATCTGCTACCACGAGAACGGCACTTATGATACCTATAATGAAACTAACGGCCTTGCCTCCAACCGCGTCCGGATGGTGAAGGAGCTTTCCGACGGCTCTGTCCTGGTCTCCTGCAGCGGCGGTGTACACCGGATCAGCGACAAGATCGTGGGCAGGCATTTCGATGCCCGCACCGGAATCAACAATACAGAGATCCTTACCATTGAGGAGGGAAAAAACGGCGTTCTCTACTTCGGAAGCGACGGCAACGGCATTTACCGGATTGACGGGGAGGATGTCACCTGCATCACAGAAGATGACGGTCTCACGTCAGACGTGATCATGCGGATCAAGAAAGACCCGGTGCGGAATGACCTCTACTGGATCATCAGCAGCAACTCCATCTCGTATATGAAAAACGATGAGATTACCACCGTCACCCGGTTTCCTTACTCCAACAACTTTGACATTTATTTTGACGGGGCAAACGGCGCATGGATCTTAAGCAGCAACGGCGTCTATGTCACAAATGTGGATTCCATGCTGCAGGACAGGGATCCGCAGTACACGCTGTTTGATATCAACTGCGGCATGCCGCATATTTCGACCGCCAACTCCTTCAGCTACCTCGATCCGAACGGCAACCTGTATATGGCGGGCAACGACGGCGTCACCCTTGTCAATATCCACTCGATTGAAAATGATTCCGACAATGTGCGGCTGACCGTGCCCTATGTGGAGTTTGACGGCAAGCTTGTCATGCGCAACGAGGGAGAAGTGCTCCATATTCCTCCCTACTGCAAGCGTCTTACCATTTACGGCTACGCCCTGACCTATTCCATGAAAAACCCGCGGGTCAGCTTCTATCTGGAAGGCTTTGACAACAGTCCAAAAACTGTCTCCCATATAGAGATGAAACCCGTCGATTACACCAATCTGGAAAGCGGGGAATATGTGTACCACCTTGCGCTGATCGATACCCTGACCGGCGGCGAGGAGCGCTCCATCGACGTCACCTTCATCAAGGACAAGGCGATCTATGAGTTTTTGTGGTTTAAGATGGTGGTTGCCATTCTCGTCCTCGTCGTTATCATGTGCATTTCCGACATGCATACCCGACATAAGACGGCAGCGCTATTGAAGAAACAGCAGGAGGATGAGATTACGATCAACCAGATCATTCAAGCCTTCGCAAAATGCATCGACATGAAGGACGAATACACCAACGGACACTCCTTCCGGGTAGCAAAATACTCCCGCCTTCTGGCAGAGAAGATGGGCTATACCGAACAGGAGGCCAAACACATTCACAATGTGGCGCTTTTGCACGATATTGGCAAGATCAGCATTCCGGACCAGATCCTGCATAAGAATTCGCGCCTGACAGACGAGGAATTCCATAAGATTCAGGAGCACGCGCAAAACGGCTATGAGATCCTTAAAGATATCCAGCTTGTACCCGATATCGCCATCGGCGCCGGCTACCACCACGAGCATCTGGACGGCTCCGGCTATCCGAAGGGCCTGAAGGGAGATGAAATCCCCATGACCGCCCAGCTCATCGCTGTGGCGGACACCTTTGACGCCATGTTCTCCACCAGGCCCTACCGGAAACAGATGCCGATTGGAGACGTGATCGCGGAGCTTAGGCGGGTGTCCGGCACGCAGCTTAACGGGGATGTGGTTGAGTGCCTCGCCGCCCTTGTGGATGAGGGCGTCATCGGGAATGAAGTATGTTGATTTTACTGTTATGGATAACCGGACGGTTTCCGAGAGAATTTTGTTCACACTTCGGGCACGCTTGCACTTAATTGCTCACCAAGGACCGGCGTTCGCAAATATCCCTTCGTTGTGAATCAAAACTCTCTCGAAAACCTGTGTATTGGCTGAGGACAGAACAGTAATGATTGTAATCCTTGAAGAAGAAAAAACTTGAATATAGTCTGCTTTCGTAGTAGAATAAGAAATGTGGATTCATTTGTAGTCACGCACAGATGAATCCCTTTTTTTGTAGCTGCCCGGCAAGTCTGCACAATGACTAAACAAAACACGGCGATAAAGCAGATTTTCGGCGGATCCGGCATACAAAAGCTAAGAGCCGCTGTGCAACTCTATACTACCCAGTAAAGAAAGGAAATACCTATGAAGTCCATCAAGCTCAAAATCATTCTAAGCATTGTGCTGTGCGCCCTGGTTTCCGTAGCGATCATAGGAGTTATCAGTGTTCGCAACTCCAGCACTACCTCCATCAATGACGCAAAAATCAGCATGAAGCTCCGTGTCGAACAGGAAGCGCAGCGGATTGACAACGAGATCGTCAAGATCGAGCAGTCCGTGGATACCCTCTCGGAATCAGTGCTGAACCGGCTTAAATATGCCAAATTCAAAAACAACGATCCCTATGTGACCAAATTCACAAAGAAGATCCTGCCGGATGTGATGACCTTCGCCTACAATACAGACGGGGCGATCACGGCTTACATCCGCTACAATCCGGATTTCACCTATCCCACCTCCGGCATCTTCCTGACGCGCAACTCAACAAAGGATCCCTTTGACAGTGTCACTCCCACAGATTTTTCGGTATATGACAAGGATGATCTGGCTCATGTCGGCTGGTATTACATTCCCGTCAACCACGGTAAGCCGATCTGGATGGAGCCTTACCTGAATGAAAACATCAATGTCTACATGATCTCCTACGTGGTTCCGATCTATCATGACAAGGAATCCCTCGGCATTGTCGGGATGGACATTGATTTCGGCGCGCTTACCAATCTGGTTTCCGACATCAGCATTTATGATTCCGGCAAGGCGTTTTTGTTAAACAGCTCCTGCGAGGTGCTATACGCGGACGGCGTTGAAACCGGCACTCCCTTCAGCGAGCTCGAAGGCGGAGCGCTGGAAAATATCGCGGACAAGATGGCAGACGGCGATGACGAAGAGACGCTGCTGCCGTATAACGACGGACAAGACATGCTGCTGATCTACAAGACGCTTTCCAACGGCATGATCATCGGGCTCACAGCGCCCAAGGCGGAAATCTACACCAACGCCTACCATCTGCGCACCCTGTTTATGACCATCATCCTGATCCTGACCGTGATCATCATCTGTGTGGGCGTTGCGATCGGCCACAGCATTTCCAGCCCCATCGTCCATATCACGGAGATCATTGACGAGATGTCCGACCTCAACCTGGAGGAGGATCACAGGATCGACAAGCTGGCAAAGCACAAAAACGAGATTGGAAGCATGACCAAATCCGTCATCCAGATGCGGCATACCCTGCATGACATGATGCAGCACATGCAGAGCGTCCAGCACACCATCACGCAGAA
>CAMHJT010000134.1 GCA_946185495.1 uncultured Clostridiaceae bacterium
GCTCATTATTCATAAAAAGCGCTCCATCCGGACCTGCTGAAAGCATCCTTCCGTGACCAGACACATAATCCAGAATGATCTTTGCTCCCGTCCGCTGCATCCGCACCGGGCTGCCCGTACTCCTGCACCATGTCATAAGTCCCTCTTCCGTATCAATCATCTTCTTTTCCATTTCAAATCCTCCTTATTTGTCTTTTCCCATTGACCTGTACTGCCTCCACAGGGTAGAGGGTAAAGTATTTTGCCAGATACGCACTTTGTTCGACTTTCGTCGAAAAAGTGCTATCCGGTTAGGTGGCTCTGCCCCCTAAGACCCCCATTTACGAATAAAATATGGATATGGCACAGGTTTCCTTAGCCATTTCACTGAACCTGTGCCATAAACCTGTTCCACTTTTTTATTCCGGCTTCGGTTTCCTATGCCGTTTTCCATAAAGTTTTCCGGCTCAAAATCCATGCGGCTCCGGTTTCCTATGCCGCTTTCTAGATCCTGTGCCATATACCTATGCCGGATCTTGCTTCCGGCTCCGGTTTCCTATGCCTTTAAAAACTGCCGATTGTTCACCTCCATCCGGCGGACTTGCTCCGGCTCCGGTTTCCTGTGCCATCTTGCATTACCGATGCCGGATACCCATGCCATTTTCATGTTTTGCAGCCGCCCGCATGCTGTTCTGGGTTCTTACCCCCACCAGCCAATCATTGTAATCCTTATACTGCTCTGGCGGTCCTTCCACCTTAACGGTATAGCCCAGATTCATGTACTTCTCCGCCAGCTCCATTGCCGCCTTTCTTCCCGGCTCATCATTATCCAGGCAGAACCGGATACCGCGAATTTCCTTATGGTCAGATAAGTACTGCTCCAAAGGGTTATCCGCCACCATGCCAAGCGCCAGCAGATGCTCCCCTGTATCATGGAAAAAATCCACATAGCTCATCAGGTCGATTGCAGCCTCAAACACCGCCACAACCTGTGAACCGGTCTTTGCCACATGAAAACCGAAACGCTTGTCATTCCCTTCCACATCACACTTAAATGCCCTCCCGTTTTTATCATAGGTACCGCGCATGCTTGCAAACTTCACATTGCCCTCACTGTCCTTACCGAGAAACACGGCGTTGTGGTACGGTTCAGATTCATAAAGCAGACCGTTAGTCAAAAACCACTGGATTGTAGGTATGGAAATGCCCCTCTCCTCATGCAGGTAACAGATTACCCGCCGGTTGTCTGCTGCCCTGGCCGGGAGCAGAAAGGGCTTATGTTCCGGTTTGTCCGTTTTCCCTGAAACGATACATTCCCGGTTCATAAGCCCTTTGTTTACCCCAGTCTCATCAGTTCTTCTGTATCCTGCAAAATCCAGCAGCCAGAACACCGCTTCCTTCACGCCCATCCCTGCAAACACTTTTAAAAAGTCGATCTGGCTCCCGCCGTTTCTTCCGCTCTCTCCCTGCCTTGACCACCGGTACCAATTTGTCCGGTTATAGATGCGGATAGAATCCATTTCCTTTAATGTATGGTACTTTCCGATACGCTTAACTGTATATCCAAGCGCCTCTGCGACACGGCACAGGTCAACGCTTTTTGCCAGTTCCAGTTCCTCGTCCGTAAATCTCCCTTCCATCCGTTTTGCTCCTCTCTGCTGTTTTTCCAAGTTCAATCGCACCGATCTCCGTCGCATATCCCCTGTTTTCCGGATATTTCACCATGCCCCGTTCCTGAAAGCTGAAATAGCTGCGGCTGTCCCCTCCTACGATTACATGGTCAATCAGCGGGATACCGACCAGCCCGCATACCTTTACCATGCGGTCAGTGATCGCTATATCCTCCTTCGACGGGGACAGATCCCCGCTTGGGTGATTATGGACCAGGATCATGCTGCAGGCATTCGACAGGATGCCCGCCTTCAGCAGCTCCCTCGGCTCTGCCAAAGAACCATTCAGGCTTCCCATGCTTGCGATATGGCAGTTGATGGGCGTGCCGTCTGCCTTTAAATTGATCACGCCCACCACTTCCCTGTCCAGTTCCCCTAACACTTCGCCCATCACCCTCACAGCGGTTTCCGGCGTGGTGATCTTTTCTGCCGACAATATGGAGCTTTCCTTCACAAGCCGGACGGACACAACCTCTAACTGAAATTCATTCTTCCCCATCTTCATCCTCCCCGCCCAGGTCAACCTCCACCATTGTTCCCTCCGGCATGTCGGTGATCAGGCAGACAAGCTCCTCAATGCTCTTCACTTCTATCTCAACCTTATCCATCCGCCAGCCTCCTATCTTTTCTTCGCCTCGTAGATCAGCGGCTGTTCCGCCACAATGCCTTCAATCCTCTTATTGGGAGTATCCGTTGCCATCGTGAGCTTTCTAAGCTCCTTGTCATAGTGATATACCTGGTTGGAAAGCCTTTCTTCCACTGAGACCTCGCTCATGTTGACATCCTGCACCATCTCTGCCAGCCTCTCCGGATCACCGGAACCCGCCGGAACACAGATGACTTCATGGGTAGACGAGGGAAGAATATACAGATCATCCTGAATCTTCTCCGCAACCTTCTGAAGATTCTCATCATAGAGCATATTTACAGCTCCATTTATACCGCAGTCATTTGTAATCACCCACATGGGAAAGTCTGACTGCCCCATATCCGAGATCACCGCCTCCGCAATCTCTTCCGGCATGCCGTCCTTTACCATCATTGCCCTGATGATCTCTGTCATGGGCTGTATATTCGGGGGAAACAGCCGCTTTGTGTTTTCCGTTGCCGCCAGGAAAATCTCCTGTTCCCCCATGCCTGCAATTTCTGCCATGTTATGATCAAGAACCGTTGAAGCAATCCCATCATCTGTCTTTTCAATCAGAATACGGTAGAAAACGGAGCAGTCATTCACTTCCCTGTGTGGAATGTCCTTTAACAGCTCCGCATTACTCTCCGTATTCACAAGCATCATGAAAACATTCTCTTTGATGTACTCCGTAGAAAATTCCGGAAAATCGAAATTTTCTGTATCCTCCAGACGATCCATGTAAAGATCCGCTGCCATTCCGAGTGTCTCCCCGACATCCCCGCTGGCCCTGTAATGTTCATACAGATCATCGAGATAGAGATTGGGGGAAATCCCCGTACTGTCATCCTTCCGGATCATGATTGCATCCTTTGTCTTATTCACCTTTACAACCGGCATAACCTCTACCTTAGCATCCTTAAATTCCTCTGGAAAATAATCCAGGATCCTCTTCTGTGCTACCACCTTAAATGTCATATAATCCATCATGTTCAATTCCTCCTTTACATCATTCATGCTTTTTTCTCCGTCTGAAATACATCACAATACCGCTTATGACAAATGCGCTTCCTGCCATGCCAAACAGCCATGGATGATAGTTCCCGCCTGTCTGCGGCAGCTTTGGCTGCTTTGGCTTTACGGGCCTGTTTTTGACATTTAGCCCATATCCTATCGTCCCTGTGGTGGTGCCGTTATATTTCAGCGTTATCTTATGCCTGTTTGCAGCAGGCACATATCCGTCTGCCGCCTTCGTCTCAACTACAACATATGTAATGTCCTGATCGTAGTCTCCGTTATCCTTATAGGTACAGATGGGAAGCTCCTTCGAGACTGCAAATCCCCTTTCGTCGGTCACGAGTTTCTCTATCGTCTTCCCCTTTTCATCCTGGATCTCAAAGATAACTCCCCCGATCGGCTTCTTTGTCTCACTGTCGGTTTTGTAAATCTCGATTATTCCATTTACCCGTTCATCCTTCATGGAGACCTTCTGTATCTCCCCTGTTTCCTCCACCGTAAATGCCACCTGGTTTGCAATCGCATATCCATACGGCGCATATGTCTCACGCAGGACATAATCCCCTGCAGGAACTGCATTTAAGGTATGGGGAGTACCGTCTGTGGTCCATGCTGCGTACACCTCTCCGTTCCCGTCAAGGATTTCAAGCCTGGCGCCTTTTATCTCCTTTCCGGTCGTCATATCGGACTTAGAAACCTCAACCACGACAGGCATCTCTGCGATCTCCAGTTCTTTGGAAAGCACAGCCTGTTTCGGATCCCGGCATGTGAAATCCACTTCATACTCACTCTCGTCCACTACATACCCCGGTGCTGCCTCTATTTCTTTCACATAATACCTGCCGGGCGGAAGGTCCGCTTCAAATACCGCTTTCCCTTCTTCGTCTGTTTTAACCGATTCGATCAGACTGTCTGCCTCCACCAGCACCTCCCCGTCCATTGAAGTAATATCCACCGTCGCATATACACCGTAGACGGCTCCTTCCACCGGAACTTCCGTGACAGAGTTCTTTTTGACAAGTGACAGTTCCGTCTTTACCCTCTCATCCGTAAACTCCGCATTTTTATAGACAACATCCGTATTCTGATCCACATAGGAAAGCTCGATCTGCTCTGCCGTTTCATCCAGCACAAACCCATCCGGCGCTTCCACTTCCTCGATACGGTATCTGCCAAACGGCAGTCCGGACACTTCTGCCTCTCCATTTTCGTCCGTCGTCATCACGGCGATCACAGATCCGGCTGCTGCGGGTATGCCGTCAATCACGGCAAGCTCACGGTTTCCCTCTTCATCTGTCTGATGGTCGGGCGTATAAATGTCCTCATCCGCAATCAGATGATACACGGCTCCTTCGAGCGGCACTTTCTCATACTGAAACCTGACGCTCCGGTCATCACCTGTCACAGCTGTCAGGATCCGGTCTATGATCGTGTCATACTCCGCACCTGCAAGCACCTCACCTTCCTTATGGAGCCTGATCGTTCCTTTTGCCGGCGGGTTCTCCATCACCACGGTGATCAACGGATCCTCGTTCTCGTCCTCCAGAACCTCAACAGCGCCCTCTTTTGTCACCGTAAACGGAAGGCTTTCTTCCGTGATCAGGTAACCTTCCGGTGCCTTGATCTCTGTTACCTCATACTCACCGTATTTGAGTTTCAGCGGTGTGATGGCCATGCCGGATTCATCTGTCACAAACTCGCTTATTTCCATTCCGTCCACTTTCTGCACAATAAAATCTTCTTCCGTACCGGCTTTCCGGATCTTAAAGGTCACCCCCGGAAGCAGCACGGTCTCACCGCTTTCCGCATCCTTTTTTACGATACGGATATACGCCTTAAATGGCGCATCATTTATGGTTCTCCATGCCTGCGGCTCCCTTGAATCCTCCGTGATCTCCACCGTGAAATCGTCTGCCTTGTAAAGATCCTTCGGTGTCTTTGTTTCCTTTACAAGATAAGTCCCATAGGGAAGTTCCTTTGACACCGCACAGCCTGTTTCGTCCGTCACAAGGGTGTCGTATGTTCTGGCACCGTCCCAGCCGTTCTCATCAATGTCCGACTGAAGCTTTACCGTAAACTCGGCTCCCTGTACCTTGTCTGTATCCCCGGTGTCTTCATCCACAGATACCTTGATGATCTTAAACGACTGTTTCTCCGGTGTTTCCATGACATCCCTTTTTACGCTGATATTCTGGTGGGCATTCTTCTCATCCCTGAATTTCACATCATATACTGCCGCATTCAGAAGATAGCCCTCGCTCTCCTTGATCTCCTTAATATAATAATTGCCATAATACAGATTTCCGAAAGCAAACTCGGAATCCCCATCCGTCTTTACCGTTGCAAGCAGCGTATCCTTCGCCGCGGGAACTTCCATGTACCGGAAGTCCGTACCCTTCGCGGAAGTGATCGGATCCGCTGCTTTATAGGTTACAACACCGCTTCCGTCCGGATACCGGATATCCTCTGCCGCATACAGTCCGTATAGCGCACCTTCCAGTGTCGCATCGCCCTGTGCCGCATCTCCCGTCTCACTATCCTTCTTATCCGCCGTCACATCACACCGGATTGGCGTATTTTCCAGATTTAACTGAACCACATCACCGTTATTCGGCGTAACCTTCCATACCCTTCCCGGATCTTTATATCCCTCCGGAATTTCTACCTCTTTCACATAATAGGCAGCCTGTGTTTTTACGAACTTTCCTGAAACAGCGCCGCCGAGATCCTCATCATAATGAAATACCGGAACCTGTGCGGGTCCCGCTTCTGCATCTATGACCGTCCTCCGGGTACATGCCTCGTCATCAAATACCGCAAAGCCAGCTGTCTCGATTTCCTTCCTGGAAAATGCGTCCTTCTTATTTACAATCACGCCCACCGGCTCCGGGATTTCGGGATGTGTAAATGTCTTTGCAGCCACCTTTGTAACCTTACCGTCCTTGTCATAGAATGTGAAATAATCCGTGCTGATCTCATATACCGTTTCATCCAGCTGATAATCGTCTGGATTATCTATCTCCTTTAAGTAATATGTGCCCTGCGTAAGCGTCTGGATACCCGTTCCGTACATTCCCGGCTTTCCTGCAATTCCTGTCACTTCACAGAGCAGATCATCGCATTCCTTGTCCTCATACAGATAATAGGTTGCTCCGTCTACCGGAATGCCAGATACTTTATCTGTCTTTGCAAAAGAGAAACTGCCTCTTTGATACTGCGAGGTCACCTTCACGGCTGCCTTTGCGGATACAACATTGAAATCCTCCAGAAAGGTAATCTTTTGCTGGGATACAACTGAAGGCGTCCATTTTCTTCCACCCTTCTCATTTGCATTTGCCTTCGCCTGCACCTTGATGGTACTTTTGTTTGCAAGGATCTTTTTCATTGCCTCCTCATTGGCATACAGGTAAAAGTTGGAAGATGCCTTGTCCTTATCGGTCTGTGCCACACAGATGTCATACTTCTTCAGGTCATCCTCATTTACAATATCTGAAGCGTCCTTTTTGATCTCACCAACCTTGAGCCCGGAGGGCGCACCCTTGATCTTATACTTCACGTCGGTGACCGTCCCTGACTTGGTTCTCACAAACTTGCTGGAACTTTTATAAAGCCCGTCTGAAACCTTTTTCCAGTCTGTGGTCGTTGGCGAAATGGTATAGGCAATACTGCATGTCAGCCCTGTCTCAAGATTGTATTTGCTCTTGTCAAGCTTTTTTGCATCGCTTACCATCTGCTCAATCTTCTTATATACCCCGCTCCCATCGTTGAAATAAGACAGCTTCACCTCACCGTTCAGCACATGGATCGCTGCACTGGTGATAAAGTAGTCAGCCGAAGCAGAGTCGGAAGAATACTTTGCGGTATGACACTTCCCTCCAAGTGTTCTTGCTCCATTTACAAGACAAAAGGTAATCTGTGCCTTGATCTTTCCTCCCGCCTTCACCGTACCGTCTGTGGTATTCTTGTTCATATCCATGCAGTACACAAGATGGTTCTTGTAATTGCCGGACTCCGAAATATACTTAATTCCTATCCTGTGTCCACAGTAGGAGGCATAACCCGAATACGAGACCTTCATGCTGTCCTTATCCGCATCTGCCGCCTGCACCACAGACATTGAAGCCGCAGAAGCAAACACAGAGCTTAAAACAGTCCCCATTCTGTTTATGATAGTATTGTCCGAAATGTCCACAGACTCAGGCTCTGTGCCGCCGTCAGAATCTTCAATGCCGTCCTTTCCGGTCTCCGGATCAATGCCTTCCTCTATCA
>CAMHJT010000135.1 GCA_946185495.1 uncultured Clostridiaceae bacterium
TATCCGGAACGGGATGGCGGCAAGAAGGTTGATTTGAAGGAATTTGCAGAGTATTTGGATTATTGTAAAATACCGGATTATGACTTGCCGCAGATTCAGAGAGAGGTTGCCAGAAACAGATGTAATGGGGAGGTGTTTATCTCTTCTATCAAGATAAATGAAGTGGATGAGCGTATGTTGATCAAGGTGATTGATGATAAGCTGCTTGCAATTGCTCGTTTTTATCCTCCTTCCATGCATGGTGCGATGCTTACGGAGAACGATATCATGGCGGAGCTTCGCAAAAATAAGATTACTTATGGCATTGAAATGAAGTATATTAAGGCTTATCTTGCAGGTCGGCAGTTCTGTAGGGACATTCCCATCGCGAAGGGAATTCCGATTGTTTATGGGAAGGATGCACAGATTGTCTATCATTTTAACACCAATCCGACCTCGAAGCCTAAGCTTCTTGAGGATGGAAGCGTGGATTTCCATGAGCTCAATATTTTTACAAGCGTCAGCAGGAATGAGCTGCTAGCTGAGGTGATCCCGGATGTTCCGGGGAAAAACGGCATGGATGTTTTCGGCAATGTCTTAAAGGCTCCTGCTGTGAAAAAGGGCTTTATCAAGCATGGCAAAAGTGTTGTTATATCTGAGGATGGCTTAAAGGCTTACTCTGAGGTGAATGGGGATGTCCGTCTGGAAGGGGATACCATTTTTGTTTCAGATACATACCATGTCGCAGCGGATGTGGATGCTTCCACCGGAGATATCAGGTATGATGGAAATGTGACGGTTACGGGGAATGTCCGTTCCGGTTTCCGCATTGAGGCATCTGGTGAGATTGAGATCAACGGCGCAGTAGAGGGGGCTACCCTGATCGCCGGTGGCAATATTGTATTAAAGCGTGGCGTGCAGGGCATGCATAAAGCCGTGCTTCAGGCAGACGGGGACATCATATCAAAATTTTTTGAAAACTGTACGGTAAAGGCCGGCAACAATATCAATACCGGATCGGCTCTGCATTCGAACCTGACGGCAAAGGAGAATGTGATCATCAGCGGCAAGAAAGGCTTTTTGATCGGAGGCACCACATCTGCCGGTTCCAGAATAGAGGCGAGTGTTTTCGGCAACAGAATGAATACGACTACCACGCTGAAGGTTGGAATTGAGCCGGATGTACTGGATCATTTCAAGGACTTGAGCGTGATGATCAAGGAAAACCAGGATAAGATAATTGAACTCCGCCAGACGATGGAGGCACTCCTGAAAAAGATGAAGGAAGGAAAGAAGCTTTTGACCAGCCAGGTTCAGCTGCTGAAGACGGCCAATGACAGCATCAAGGAGCTTGAGATCGCATTGGAAAATGAGTCTGAGGAATATATGCTTTTGAAGGAAGAGATTGAGAATCACAGGGGCGGAAAAGTAATTGTTGGCAATAAGATCTATCCCGGCGTGGCGATCCATATGTCGAACCGTTTTTATCTTGTGAAGGAGGTACAGAGCCTGTGCCAGTTTATGCTGGATGGCGTGGATATTGTTTCCGGTCCGATCTGATGTCGGGCTTGGCGGGACTTAAGCTGTGACAGGACGGGAGGTTATGCTATGATTCGGCCGATTGAAATGCAGATGCTGCTCCCACGTACGGAATCGGTGGGGACAACCCAGCAGCATGAAAATCAGAGGGTTGTAAATGAGAACGCTTTCGCGGCCAAAGAGGTTGCGCGAGAGGTGAAGCATAACAGTGAGACAGTGATTAAAAAGGATGCGAATGAGTTTGCCGAATATCACTATGACGCCAAGGAAGAGGGGAGGGGAACCTACCAGAATCCCCGTAAAAGACGGGGCGCCAGACAGGGGCAGGAATCCGGGGAACAGGCAGACGCCCATGAGGAGAGAGAAACGGAGCGGCAGCCAAGAGTGAATATCCAGATTTGACGCCGGCAGAACCGGTGGCAGTGTGGTATAAGACAACCGGTTGTTACGCATAGTAATTATCATGATGGGAACGTCGCATCAGGTGACAGGAGCAGGGCATGACAGGTGCAGTAGTATCAATGTGTTTATTAGGATTGGCTTTGATTCTGATCAGTTTTTTTGTAGCTGATTCATCGGCCGGACAGAGTGAAAGCTTTAATCTGGATCTGTTGACGGTGAATGAAGACTATGAGTTTTCTGAACGGGAACAGTCGATCATACGCCGTAAGATCGAGGATGTGATCGCAAAACAGGCGAAGGAGATCCTGTTGGAGACAGGGGATTCTCTGGCCAATATGGCAAATGAGAAGATGCTTGCGCTGGGAGATTACGCAGTGGCTGTCTGTGATGAGATTGAGAAGAATCACAAGGAGGTCATGTTTTTATATAGTATGCTGGATGATAAGCAAAAGGAGATCATGCATACCGTCAGGCAGGTGGATGAGACCGTGCAAATAGCGGGACAGCTTCAGGATATGCTGGAGGAACGGATGATGGCGGAAGCTGATCATCTGGCGTCTTCTCATCAGGATTTTGGCGCGAGACAGGGATTGCGGGATGTCTCCGGCAGAGGTGAAGAATACCGTGAAGGGGTTGGCGGACTGCGGGAGGCGTCCGGCATTTTTGACAGAACACAGGGGCAGGCTGGCAATGTGGACAGAATGCAGAAGCCGGCGGGCTGGCAGGGTGAAAAACAGGAGCAAACCGGCGGTTCCGGCAGAAAACAGGAACAGGCCGGCGGTTCCGGCAGGAAGCAAAAGGCTTCGGGAAGAAAGCGGAAGACATCGGGTGGTTCCGGCAGGAAGCAGGAGACAGCCAGCGGTCAGGAACAAAAATGGAATTTGTCAGTTCCAGACAGGTTTGAGGAAGGGGAAAATGATTCTGCGGAATGGAATCGTACTCAGGCCATGCATATGGAGGAGCTGACGATGGAACAGGAGATCCGGCAGACCGGGAAAGAGCCAGGATGGAATCCCACGCCGGAGTGGACGGGTACGGAGGCGCCTGACAGGGAAAACGCGAATGAAGAGATTTTGGAGCTCTATCAGGAGGGTGTAAGCGTGATCGAGATCGCGAAAAGGCTTGGTCTTGGCGTCGGGGAAGTAAAGTTGGTAATTGATCTGTATCAGGGAGAGTAAGATGAAATTTCAGTATTTTTTGCGCGGTCTCGGGTGCGGCATTTTGCTTGCTTCCTGCGTGTTTTATTTCACGGGCGGCAGGGAGGTGCCTGCGCAGATGTCTGAGGAGGAGATCGTGCGAAGAGCCAGGGAGCTTGGCATGGTGGAGAAACAGGATCCTGTGAGGGAACTGCTTGCAGCACGCGGGGAAGAGGATGCTGAGGAAAATCCTGTCTCCGCGCAGGATATGCTGGAGGAGCGGCAGAAAAAGGAAGCGCAGCAGGAAAAGGTTGCTTTGGGGAAGCCTGACGGGCAGGCGGATACAGAGGCGGAAAAGCCTGGCGGGCAGGCGGATACAGAGGTGGAAAAGCCTGGCGGGCAGGCAGGCACAGAGGAGAAGCAGCCCGGGGATACCGGCACAGAGGAGGTTGGAAACTCCGGAAGTCAATCTGTTACCGGTGAGAAGGAGAAGGGTTCCGGACAGGAAAAGACCACAAAGAAGAAAAAGAACCGGTCTTCGGAATCATCCGGACAGGCGGCGGTGACTGAAATACCCAAACAGACAGTGGCGAAAGCAGCTTCAGGCTCCGACACGCGATCCGGACAGGAACCGGGTTTAACGGAGGAAACAAAAACTGCTGATCCGGAAGTTATATCCATAAAAATAAAGGGAGGCACGTCCTCCATGATCATCTGCCAGAAGCTTCAAAAGGCGGGTATTATCGATAACGCGGCGGATTTTGATGATTACCTGATCAAGAACGGATATTCTAAAAAACTGCGCTCCGGCACCTATGAGCTGAAAAAGGGCATGGATTTTCAGGAGATCGCCAATGCGATCTCGAGATAAAGGAGCTGTGTTGCTCATGGTTGTCCGGACAGTTTCCGTGAAAAGAATGTCTTGACATATATGGCTTGATGGTGTATAATACTGTTTGTTGGTTTAGCCGATGTGGCGGAATTGGCAGACGCACCAGACTCAAAATCTGGCGGTGGCAACATCGTACGGGTTCGACTCCCGTCATCGGCATTGGTTAGGATGAAAGATTTGGAAGCTTGAAATCAAAAATCACGAAATCAAACAGTTAGAGATTTGAGGGGGATTGTTTATTATCCCTCAGATATTCCGTACAAATTTCAGAAAGCATAGGAAAAGCCCATTATCACCTTGATAATGGGCTTTTTATGTGGGGAGAGCAAAAAGGCACCGGCGCACGAACGGTTTTATATGACCTGTCAGACGGCGGGAGGATATACGGGATAGATGGTGACCGGTTACCTGTAATCCTCCACATTAAATTCCCGTACAGTCCGGATTACAATTCCCAGCACTGTATAATAGACAGCCTCTGAGGAAGGTATGAATTCGCCTATGCCGTTTACCGGTACAAGTCCGGTTTCCGTGTTCTTCCGGATGAAAAGCCGTCCTGTTTGATCGCAGTAGAGCGCGATGTCATGCCGGACAGGCATTCTTTTTGTGGCCAGCAGCAGGATGTCATTTGGAAAATATACAGGCGTAAAATTGGCTGTGGTGATCTTTACGCCAATATCAATGGCATTTTGTATCGTCTGGGGATATTCAGAGATATCGAGATACTCAAAGCTGCAGTTGTCATAGAACATTCCGTCCCTCTCGTTGCCTGTGGGCAGGATGATCGGGATCCGCATTGTGCCAAGCTGTGAGTTCTTGAAAACAAGATGCTCTTCAAGCTCCAGCATGAGCCGTATGCTTTTGATGGAACGGGGAGGGAGGCGGCAGAGCCGGTTTATGATATCCTGTATTTCCTTTGGATAGAAATTGCGGTCTATAAGTTCGTCGATCGTGCAATTCAGCACATCGGCGATCTTGGTGATAGTGGACAGCCTGATATCCTGGGATCGCCCGTAGATGATGGAGCGGAGCGTATCTTCGGATAGATCGGCCATGATGGAAAGTGAGCTTAAGGTAATTTTTCTTTCACGTAAATGGCTGCGCAGTTTATGCCTGAAATCCTGTAAGTTCATGATGTGGTACCTCGTGTCAGCTGCAAGATCTGTTGTGGATGGGCGGTTCGGCAGCAATGGAATTGCCGTGCCCTCTGTTGGATTACATACTATTGTGATAATTATATATTATACCAAAACGTGCAGGGTGTAAAGAGAATCGTGAAGAAAATGTGCTGTGCCGTCTGGCAGCTGAATTCCTATTTGTATTTTATGAAAAGAAATGATACAATGAGGACATGTTTTTGAATCGCGGAAGGAAAAGATATGATTTGTATTTGTTCCGGATTCTCTGAAATGACATGTAAAAGGGGAAGGCTATCATGATGGATTGGATGGAGATCCGGCAGCCGCTGCTTGCGTGGTATCCGGAGCATCACAGGGAATTGATGTGGAGAAATACAAAGGATCCCTATAAGATCTGGGTTTCAGAGATCATGCTGCAGCAGACGAGGGTTGAGGCTGTAAAGGGTTATTACAAGCGTTTCCTGGCCGACCTGCCGGATGTGGAAGCATTGGCCGCTGTACAGGAGGATCGCCTGCTCAAGCTTTGGGAGGGGCTCGGATATTATAACCGCGCAAGAAATATGAAAAAGGCAGCCTGCCAGATCAAAGAGGAGCATGACGGCATTTTTCCCCGTTCCTATGAGGAGGTTCTGAAGCTTCCGGGAATTGGAGAATATACGGCAGGGGCAATCTGCTCGATCTGTTATGACTCGCCCTGTCCGGCTGTCGACGGGAATGTGCTCCGGGTAATGACACGGCTTTCCGGCTGTTTTGACAACATTGATGACCAGCGCACAAAACATAAGGTAAGGGATTGGCTGCGGCCGGTCTATGAAGCAGGGGACTGCTGCTGCCTGACTCAGGCACTGATGGAGCTTGGAGCGACGGTCTGTCTGCCCAATGGAGTTCCGCAGTGCATGGATTGCCCGCTCTTTAAGCTGTGTCAGGCAAATCGGGACGGGACATGGGATCGCCTTCCGGTGCGCAGGAAAAAACGGGACCGGCGCGTAGAGGAGAAAACCGTCTATATCCTGCGCAATGGTGATGATTACGGGATCAGAAAAAGAAACGCTGAGGGCCTGCTGGCAAATCTGTGGGAATTCTATCATATTGAGGGAACGCTTTCACCGCAGGAAGCGGTACATTTCATTGCTGATCAGGGATTTGGTCCGGTAGAGCTGGAGAAGGAAATAACCTATACCCATGTTTTTTCCCATGTGGAATGGAGGATGACAGCGTATTATATTGCATGCGCTGCAAGGAACGACACGCTTAAATGGGTAGAGCGGGGAGCCTTGTCCGGCGAGTACGCGCTGCCGACGGCTTTTCGGGTTTTTTTGGAGAGGGAGCCTTGACATGACATGTTTAGAAGCACAATCAAAGATCATAGCCTATATTGATTATAAGATCGAAAAGGAAGACAAGCAGGATTTTCTGCAGCATATCAAGCATTGCAAAAACTGCAGGGAGGAGCTTGACATTTATTATACCATGATCGAGGGGATGAGGCAGCTTGACAGCAATCAGCCGCTTTCGAAGGATTTTTCAGCAGAGCTCGGGGAACGCATGGAACGGGATCTTAAAAAGAACAGGAAAAAGAAGGATTTTTTTCGCTCATCCGTCTGTGTCGTGGTGATGGCTGTGCTGGGATTTTTGCTGGTCGGGTATGTCAATTTTCTGCATATCCTGCATGAGGAGGAGCAGGTTAAGCTCAAGGAGGCGCAGGGAGATTATTATTTCAGCACCAGCCTGGAGCCGTACCTGTTCGAGCTGGAGGAAAATGAATTTATCAGGGCTATCAATATGGATGTCACGCAGGAGGATCCCGGCTTTTACAAGAAGGTCAGGCAGTACAGGATTTTGAAGCAGAACAGGGGGAAATAGAATGGAAAAATTGTTATTGGTAGACGGACACAGCATTCTCAACAGGGCATTCTATGGGCTGCCGGACCTGACGAATTCGGCTGGACAGCACACCAACGCCGTATTGGGATTTATCAATATACTGTTAAAGATTCTGGAGGAGGAAAAGCCGACGCATCTTGCGGTGGCCTTTGACGTGCATCAGAAGACCTTCCGCCATGAAATATTTGCGGAATACAAGGGTACCAGAAAGGGCATGCCGGAAGAGCTTAAGATGCAGGTTCCGATCATGAAGGAGCTTTTGCAGGCCATGGGGGTGACTGTGCTGGAGTGTCCGGGATATGAGGCGGATGATATCATTGGAACCATGTCGAGAACAGGGGAGCAGGCGGGCATGGAGGTGACGGTGCTGTCAGGAGACAGGGATCTTCTGCAGCTTGCCACAGACCACACTTTGATCCGTATTCCAAAGACTAAGGGCGGAAAGACTACGGTGGAGGACTATCACAGCCAGCAGGTGGAAGAGCTCTATGGAGTGACTCCGCATGAATTTATTGATATGAAAG
>CAMHJT010000136.1 GCA_946185495.1 uncultured Clostridiaceae bacterium
GGCTCCTCGGGAACCGTGAGGCTTCCGTATTCCTTCAGCATAGCCGCAACCTGTGCAAGGCTTCTCTTGTTGTACGCATCATCCTTCGATCCGTCGAAGGAATAGAAATACTTGATCTGATCCGCATGGATTCCCTGTCCGCCGCCGGAGCCCGCTCCGCCATAGGATCTGGTAACGCCGTCCTTTGTAACCTCCACCAGATAATGAGCGCTGGATGACCAGGCAACCGTTGCCGTCGGATCCAGCTTCTTCGCCACAGAGCCCATGATGCTCGGGAAGCCTATGGAATCATATCTCATGGGATAGATGGCCGATACGAGCATGGACTTGCTGTCCTTTCTGCTGTATGGGCTTTGGATGTAGAAGGTCTGATCCACATGAGGCGAGGTTGAAAGCCCGTAGTAGGGTGCCGTGGTGGATTTATACAGTTCCCCCAGCACATAAGCGCCGCTATACAGGCACTCACTTGAAAAGCCCTTTTGGATCCCTGACAGATTGTCAAAATATGACTTGCTGCTGTCACCATACATCTTGATCAGGTAATCCACCACTTCGTATACCTTCTCCACATTTACCTTCACATCTGTTTCACTGTAATCATAGTCCTTGACCGGATTGGTCTCTCCCGTTGTGAGGTTGTAGACATTATACGTACCTGTGACCATACCAAGCTCCAGGCAGAGCTCTCCGCCATCGGTATTGGAGCCCCGGGCGATATAACCACCTTTGACCCTCCTTGTCTCTTTCTTTTCGTACTTTACATCCTCAAAGACCATATCAACCGGAGTGATGCTTCCCTCAGAATCCTCCTCCGCATATACAGAATCCTTGTCAACAAATCGGAAGCTGTCCGGATCGGGATTATCCGTCTTGATGTAAAAATAGTCGTTGAACGGAGCCATCATCGGGATGATTTCATAGGAATACTTCCCGACCTCCTCCTTTACCTCAAGCTTCTTCTTCTCCTTTATAAGCTCAACCGTATCGATAGAGGTCTCAGCAAACGCGGTATCATCGATCTTTTCCAGGTTCGGCGTATTCTCAAAATCGAAATCCGCAAGCTTCATACAGCCCTTGAAGGCGTCCTTCTTTATCTCGGTAAGGGCCGAATCCTTCGGGATCACAAACTTCTTCAAAGCCTTATCCCCTGCAAATGCTGATTCTGCGATCGTCACAACGTTCTCTCCAAGGCTTACCTTTCGAAGCCTGACACAATCCGAAAATGCATTCTTTCCGATGACTACAACATTTGTGCCAATACGAACCTCTGTAAGCTTTTTCAGTCCCGCAAATGCTTTCTTTGAGATCTCCGTCACCCTGTAAGAATAGGTGCCTTTATTTTTTCCCTTCTTTACCTTGATCTTCACAGCAGCGGGTATCTCCAGCTTCTTTATACTGTTACGCTTCACGCCCTTCTTGATCCCGAATGCCGTTAACGTACTGTTCTTTTTCGACAGCTTTGTGACCTTGTAGGTGATATTTCCCACTGTCACCTTGCTGCCTGCCTTAATGGTTTGTAATGTCACCGTGTTCGTTTTTTTTGCCGAGACGGGACATGTCCCAAACACCGAAATACCAAGTATCCATGCACAGATCAGTGCCAATATCCTCTTTCTTTTCTTCTCTGTAAAACCCATGATCATTACCTCCCGATTCTCTGGTACCGTGTACCGTTAAAGTGCCTCTCTTCTCCAAGGTTCCTCATCGCGCCTTCATCTCCTTATAAAACCTGACTGCAGCATAACCGATCGCCGCGGTCCATAGCGCGATCCAGATCTCAACTGTCCAAAGCGGCACCGCGCCCCTCTGGTACAGGGCGGGTAACGTATCCAGCAGCATATGCAGAAGGATCGCAAACGTCAGGTATCTTTTCCGGTTGGTGAATACGCTGCAAAACACAATGACCGTAAGGCCGATGTGGGAAAGCATCGCAAGCAGCCGTTCCACCACATTCAATGCCATCATGCCGTAATCGAAGGAGGCGGCGGCCTGAACGAAGGGAAGCGCGGCGGCAGCGGTATCCTCCGTGATCTTTAATGCAGCCAGCGTTTCTTCCGCGGCGCCGCCGGAGAACGCCACTGCCACGACCAGATAGATCACAAACGTGGGCAGGATGACGGCGAATATCTCGACCCCGCCGTGCCCGATCCCGTACATGACCGCGTTTTCAGGCGTGCGGTCCTTTTTCAGGATGTGTTTCAGGATGATATACCTCCCGCATTCCTCAAAGACGCCGGCCATCGTGATTCCATAGAGGACGAAGACGGCTGTATTTCCGTTTATGAACCGTGAAACAGGATTATCCATGATAATGCAGAAATAATGCACGCCAAGCTCCAGCACACGGGCACTCACCATAAACCCGACGGCTCCCGCGATGAGATACCGGAGATTCGTCTGCTCTTTGTGCTTCCGGCGCCAATAGATACCGGATGCGGCCACGATCGCCATCATCAGGAGGATCGTGAGCATCAGCGCGGGAATACTGCTCCTTCCAATAACAATGTTCTCAAATTCTCTCATTCTTCTCCTCCCCCGAAACAATGGTCCGTATGCTCTTCCAGTCAAGGCATCGTTTGTAATTTTCACCCGGAAATCCGCATTCCCTGTTCCACGGCCTGTCAAAGACCAGCACCTTAAGCTCCGGAAGATGGCCGAAGAACGGAAACGCCTTCGGTGAGTCCTCCACCGCATAGTCGAATACCATCCTGCGATAGTCCTCAAGCTCCAGACTGAAATCACTGTTTTTGATAAAGCTGTCCCTGCCATATTTATTGAGACAGTACAGTCTGACGCCCCGAAGCCCATGACGGTCAAGCCACAGGCGGGATGGTTCATACGCGCTGAATGGCCGGCCGGTAATGACCGACACCTCATGCCCCTGCGAGATCCATTCATTGATGGCCTCGGACGCCCCCGGAGTTTCTTCATAGGAGAGCAGCACCTCCGGCTGATGTCCCCTGATCATAAACTGTTCAAACTGCTCGTCATTCAGGTCAAAGGACCGGTCCAGCTCAAAGTACCTGATCCTCTCGTAGGGAACCTTCTTCCCGAACATTTCTTCCGCCAGTTTTGAAAAAGACCTGGCGGTCTCACACAGGCAGTCATCAAAATCAACATAGATCTTCATTGCGTTTCCTCCCCTGTCTTCATGCAATGCTGCCGCTGTCATTTTGTCAAACAGCTTAACCGGCAGCATGATCCCTGCATAACGGATCACTACCCACAGTATAGCACAAAACTATTGCCCCGAGTAGGCAAAAATACAATCTGCGGCTTTATCTTTTTAATCGTTTCATGTATAATGTAATCAATCTGGCGAATCAGGCTTTGTGCAGTAGATATTTTTTCATCGGCATCAAGAACGTTAACCGTGACTGCTCAGCAGGTTCACGCATTCCCTGCACAGACCGTGCCAAAACAGTACAATCTGCCGCATCTGACCGGATTTGACCAGATATAAGCTATGATCAGATAACTGCGAAACCCAAAACGTAGACTGAGGCTCCTGGCAGGATATATGTTTTTTCGCCGGCATTAGGAACGCGGCCAAGAAAATATATATATCCTGACAGGAGCCGGTCGAAAAAGTACATCGTTTCGCAACCACCCATAATCAATGATTTATAGGAGGAAGCCATGCTGACACTGAAGAGAAAGAAACGCACATTTCGTTTTTTATTTACGGTGATCCTGATATTTCTATGTTTTCCTCTCCCCGCCCGCGCAGACGGAAATTCCGGAAAAAAGATCCGGGTGGGCTATTACGAAAACGAAGTATTTGAAGAGGGAGCCAGCGAGGGCGCGGTAAAACGGGGGTACGCCTACGAGTACTACCGCAAACTCTCGGAATACACCGGCTGGGAATATGAATACATCTATGGCAGCTTCACGGAGCTTTATGACATGCTGTTAAACGGGCAGATCGACCTGCTGGCCGGGCTTGCCTGGACAGAGAGCCGGAAGGATATCATCGGATACCCTGAGCTAGCCATGGGCAATGAGATCTATACCCTGATGAAGCACAACACGGATGAACAGATCAGCTCAGATCCCGCAACCCTGACAGGAAAAAAAATCGGCGTATTAAACAGCGCGATCTCGGGAATATTACAAAACTATCTTGACGAGCACGGGGTCAAAGCCGATGTCATGGAGTTTGATGATTACGAAACCCTGTTCGCGGCCTTTGACGACAACAAAATCTCCGTGCTGGCAGCCGAAGGCGACGGCGCTTACGGCAGGGCCCACTCGGAGCTGATCTGTACCTTTGGCATATCGGACTATTATCTCTGCGTAAGCTGTGCGGCGCCCGGGCTCCTGTCGGAGCTTAATGCGGCCCAGTCCCAGTTAGCCGCCGAGGAGCCGAATTATATCTCCACCCTGCGGAGCAAATATTATTCCTCCAGCGTTTCAAGCCTCTCCTTTTCCTCCGATGAGCTGGAATGGATCACCGGCCATACCGCCCTTACCATCGGATACCTGAACAGCTACCTCCCCTACAGCGATACCGATGTGGATGGAAATGCGACAGGCATGGTGACGGATATCGCCTCAGAGATCGTCAGGCGCCTTGACATTACCGGAATCGAGGTCGTTTACAGGGGCTACCGGAATTATGATGAAATGATCGAAGCAGTCACCTCAGGCGTCATTGACGCGGCCTTTCCTGTGGGCGGGGGCTTATACTACTCGGAAGAAAACGGCATCTATCAGTCTGCGGCCATCGTCTCCGCCACCACAGATCTCGTATATAAAGGCGTATATAACGATCAGGTCAATACCCACTTTGCGGTAAATGAAAACAACCGCATGCAGTATTACTATATCAAATCCCATTTTCCTGACGCGAAGATCAGCCTGTACGCATCCATTGACGACTGTCTGGAAGCGGTACTTGCCGGCGAAGTGACGGCTACCACCTTAAACGGGCTCCGGGCCAACGACATTTTAAGGAACAGCAGGTATAAAGGGCTTTATCTGAAACAGCTCGGCGCCATGGATGACAGAAGCTTCGGGATCAAGATCGGCAACGAGGGCCTTTTAAGGCTGGTCAATCACGGGATCAAGGTCCTCGGCGAGGATTACGCGCAAAATATCGCTTACAGGTATGCGGGGAACCTGTACTCCTACACGCTTCCGGATATGATCCGGGATTATATCTGGCTTTTTCTGGCCTTCGTCCTCTTATTGGCCATGCTCGCGATCTACATGATCGTCAGGGACCTGAAGCGGACACGGCGTGCCGACCGGTTAAAATCAGATTTTGTCTCCAATATGTCCCATGAGATCCGGACGCCCATCACTGCAATCCTTGGAATGAATCATCTCATTACGCAGGAGAGCGACAACGAGACCATTCTGGAATACTCTGCCAATATCGAGCGGGCCGGCGAAAGCCTTCTCGGCATCATCAATGATATTCTGGATTTCTCAAGGATCGAGGCGGGACGGATCGACCTTTTGCACCAGGATTATTCCCTTCCGGAGCTTCTTCTGGGGCTTTACGCCATGATCGAGATCAAGGCAAGGGAGAAAGGCTTACACTTCGAGATGAAGGTGGACGGACAGCTCCCAAGAGGGCTTAGGGGAGATAACCAAAAGCTTTTGCAGGTGATCACAAACCTTCTCACCAACGCTGTAAAATATACCGAGCAGGGCAGCGTAACCTGTGAGGTATCCCTTGTGTCCGCCAGTGATTCTGACATCCGCATGAAGGTTTCGGTCAGCGATACCGGGATCGGCATCCGGGATGAGGAACGGGATAAATTATTCTCCGCCTTTGACCGGCTGGATCTGGGCAGGACCGGCAATATAGAAGGATCGGGCTTAGGGCTTGCCATCAGCGAGCGCATGCTGAAATATATGGGCAGTGAAATGAAGCTGGAAAGCGTTTACGGCCAGGGCTCCTGCTTCTATTTTGAGATCCGGCAGGAGGTTTCGGATCCCACTCCCATGGGGGATTTTGAAGCCTGCCGAAGCGCCGGGGTCGGGAAGGATAAAAGGCGCCGCAGCGCCGCATTTACCGCTCCTGCCGCACGTGTCCTGATCGTGGATGACACGCCGGTAAATCTTCAGGTCGTATCGGGACTGTTAAAGCAGTACCGGATCCGGACAGATACCGCCGCAAGCGGAATGGACTGTATCGCAAAGCTGGAAACGGAGGACTTTGACCTGATCTTTTTGGATCAGCGCATGCCGGAAATGGACGGGGGTAAGACCCTTGGCGCCCTTATGAAGCTGTATCCGGAGAAGATGAAGCACACGCCGGTGGTTTCCCTCACCGCAAACGCCATGTCCGGTGCAAGGGACCAGATGATAAAAGCCGGATTTTCCGATTATCTGGTGAAGCCTGTCAATGTCACACAGTTAGAGGATATCCTTCTGAAATTTATTCCCGGAGAAAAGCTTATCATGGCAGGACCGGACCAGCCCGGAGAAACGCTTACCGTAACAGAGCCGGACAAAACCGGAGAAAGCAGGCCGGCTCCTGCCCTGACAGACCGCGCTTCGGGCATATCCGGAAGGGACGACCCGGCCGGTTCTCCTGAGATTCCGGACGCCCTTAAAAAGATCGGCCTTCTGGATATTGAAAAGGGCCTGGCGTATTGCGGAGATATGGAGGACTACATTGACGCCCTTGCTATTTACAGGGAATCCGTAGGGAAAAAAGCCGGTGAGCTGCTGGCGCTGTCCGAATCCGACCCCGAAGCATTTTCCCTTCTGGTCCATTCCTTAAAAAGCAGTTCGGCCGCGATCGGAGCCGTAACTCTTTCGGAGCTTGCAAAGGAGCTTGAACATCTGTCCGGAAAAGAAGACCCAGCATGGATCAGAGAAAAGACCTTGGAATTTATAAAGCTTTATCAAAGCCTTGGCGATGAACTTGACCGGTTTTTTAAATCTTAAGAGAAGATAGATAGGAGCGGAACATATGAAAAAAAACAGAAGCTTCAGTGACAAGCTTACAGAATACATCCTGACGGGACAGAACATGAATGCTGCAGACTGGCTGGCAGAACAGATGCCCGGCGGATTTTTTATCTACCGCGCGGACGCGTCGACAGAACTTTTGTATGTCAATCAGTCCGCCTGTGAAATATTCGGCTGCAGCAGTGTGGAGGAGCTTCGGACATTCACGGGCAACAGCTTCCGGGGCATGGTACACCCGGAAGACTATGACAATATTCAGAATTCCATCGATGACCAGATCGCAAATGTCTCTAACAACCGCAACCTGGATTATGTGGTATACCGGATCCTCCGGAAGGACGGAGTCGTCCGCTGGGTGGATGACTACGGCCATTTCGCCACGCTTCCCGGATACGGGGATGTGTATTATGTCTTTATCAGTGATATCACGGATACAAGACAGGCAAAGGAGGATCAGGAAAAGGCAAGGGAGCTTAAGCTGGCT
>CAMHJT010000137.1 GCA_946185495.1 uncultured Clostridiaceae bacterium
AAGGTAAGGAGCTGATCTTATGGGTACGGAAAAAGCAATACGAACATATGGAAAGTATTATAAAGAAGCTCTGGAAATCGCTGGTCTTGATGATATTGGCGGAAAGATGTCCGCCTTCGAGGTATGTATGTTGAGATGTTTAAAGCATACGGGATCCGGGAGCTGTGCAAGATTTTTTGCATGACGGATGAGTTTGCATATAACCATCTGACGAAGCATGTGAAGTTTATAAGGCATTCCGACCTTTCAGACGGGCCTGCGTGCCATGACGAGGTGATAAGAAAATGACTAATTATATGAAAGAAGGTCAGAAGCTCCCGCTTTTACCTGTTTCACCCTATACACATCTATTCTTTTTGGGAATCCACTGCAGTTACCTCTAACAAAATGCTGTCAAATTCATCTTCCAGTTCTTCTCTTTTGTCCTGTGGTACCATTTTTAATAACTTTCTTACAAAAGCAGTTACCACTTCACAAAGGTCAGTATAAACCACGTATAGTTCCCGGGCTCGCTGCGGACCTTCAGGCTGCCGCCCATACCCTCGACAATGGATTTCGAGAGGGACAGGCCAATGCCGACACTGTTGGGATTGACCTCCTGATGCACACGGTAAAATCTCTTGAAAATGTTGGGAAGCTCCGCTTCGTCAATCCCCATGCCCTCGTCCTTCACATAGATCCGGCAGAACGCGCTGGTATCCTCCACAGTGAGCCAGACGCGCTTTCCCTCCTCCGAATAATTCGAGGCATTCTTCAACAGGTTGATCAGCGCTTCGGTCAGCCATTCCCCGTCACAGCATATCGTGGCCGTCTCCTTACATTCAATAAAAAGCTCCTGCTTTCTGTCCGCGAACAGATACCTCACACTGTCCCCCGCCTGCCGCAGAATCGGGAGCAGCTCCCCCTTCTTCTTTTCAAACTGGATTGCGTCCGCCTCAATCCTTGCAAGCTTCAGCATGGTCAGCACCATCCACTCCATACGGGAGAGCTGGTTGGATGCCTCACTTAATATCTGCTTCTGCTTCTCCGGCTCCGTTACCCTGTCATCCATCAAAAGATCCACAAACACGTTCAGGGAGGCAAGCGGTGTCTTCAGCTGATGGGAGATATCCGAAATGATATCCCGCAAAAAGATCTTCTCTTTCAATTCCTTGTTCCGGCTCTCCTGCAGGACACCGACCATCTGGCAGAGCCTGGTATAGAGCATTCCCACGGAACCCTCCCGATATTCCTCAGAGACGAGCTGTACATTGTTGTCGATCACATTCTCCATCGTCTGCGAGACATTCTCCACCTCCGACAGAATCCGGCTGAAATAGGAAAGCAGACAGACATACAGTATCATCAAAACTCCGGCGAAACAGGCAAGCTGAATCCAATTCTTTGCCGTAAATTCCCCATACAGACACCATGTTACAAAATAAAAGCACACTATCCCTGCCACCATCACAAGAAGACCTATGGCTTTAAACCGGTTTCTCTCAAAGCTGTTTTTCATACAGTTTCCCCTGAACCATCCCTTCAAATCCCTTTATTTTCCGCTCCTTCCTCCAACCAGGATTCCGTACACCTTGGGGCATACCTTCTGAAGCAGTCCTGCCACCAGAATGTCAACACAGACCACACAAAATGCCAGTCCAAAATAAATCAGCGTATGCGCGCCCGGAAAGTCCATTTTCTCCAGCAGCACATCCATCAGAAGATGCTGCACCGGCTCATGCGAGACATAGATAAAGACGGTGGAAGCCACAGCGCTTTGCAGCCACGGTTTCTCCTGCCATGCGCCGGCCTTCAGGTCATACAGTCTCCAGACCGATGCGATTCCTGTCAAAACATTCAGCTTGAACAGCGCGGTCAGCACATAGAAGGCAAATGCCGCCTGTCCCACCGCTGCGGAGATAATGGTGTACACCAGACAGCCTCCGATCCACAGGACAACAACCAAAATCGTATTTCTCCTGTACCGCTCCCAGTCCGCGCCGGACCGTTCCGGCTCCTCCCTGCCGGCCAGCGGGATCTGCTGTACCGCCAGATAGGCACCCAGTGTAAAAAACAGCATGCCATCCATATTGATCATAAATGGCATATTCATTAGCCACAGGATTCCAAAGATAATGACCGGGACGATCCTGCACTTTTTCACAAGGAAATAGATCACCGGCGAGATGACCACCAGCTTGAACAGATCCGTCATGTACCAGAGCTGAAAGGCCGGTGAATCGAAGAGCCATGACACCGGACCGTAGTTTAAGAGATTACCGACCTTCTCCTCCACGATCCCATACCGCTCCAGACCGGCTATTTTATACACCGTAAGCAGCAACGCTCCCGCCAGTACCGTCCAGATCAGAAACGGCACCAGCAGGGTGCGCACCCTCTTTCCCAGCTTTTTCAGATACCCCTTCCATGAAAACGAAAAGTTCATAAAAAACTTGTAGCCCGAAAACGCGAAAAACAACGGCACCGCAAACCGGATCAGCCCATTGCTGATGCAAAGCTGCAGCATCGGCCCCAGCTTAAGCCCCTCCGACAAAGCCGTGTCCGCCGTCAGAAAACGATCCTGCCAATTGTAGGCGTGGCACAGCACAACGCCCAGAATCGCCAGAAAAGACAGATAGTTCATTTTTTTACTCAGATATGCATTCATCTACGGTTCCTCCTCTATGAAAGTGGTTTTTGACCACCGTTTTATTGCCGACAAACACGTAGCACCACTCGCTGCCTCATCGGCTCCTCTATAAATCATAGCTGCTGATCATACTTCATCCCGTGTACTTCTCCATCCATATCCTTATAATACAGGATCTTGTTCTCCTCATCCATGGATACGAAGGTTGAAAAATCAGGAAAAGAATATGTTTCATCCGTTGCAGTAAGCTTTATGTTCGAGCTGCTTAAAAAAAACTGCGGAAGCGCCTGCATGGTCAGATTATTTACAAGACAGCCGTCCTGATTGCGATCCTCATCGCTCATCATGAAGTAATCCAAATAGACACCTTCCTCATCTCCATAACAGGACTTCAAGGCCCATGTCGTATCCATATGGTATCCCTGTCCGCCAACCACAACATATGTTATTCTGGTTCCTTTGTCAAGGACTTTTTTGCCACAGTTTTACAGCGCAGTTGGATGCCTGTATGACAGTCTCACAAGAAGGTGAGACAAACCACCGACAATCAGTCCTTGAAACATGATCAGCCATGGCACATCGGATGGCGAAAATAGCACCACAAAAGGCCAGCCTAATTCCATGAATGACTATGTTCTGTTTTCTTTGTATTATCATAATGCTTGCCTATGGGCAGGATAGGACAGAGCTGAAAAGCGCCCCGGGCGTCCGTAGGATTTTACAGCAGGAGTGGTGCTGACACACTGCTCCTTTTTTGATACACTTCCTGGGAAGAGACATACTCCCGCCGGAAAACAAAAGCAATAAACCTTTGGGGTTTGGGGTCGGACCATATATTGTTTATGGGATGGCTATGGTGAATCTCATCGGGATCATTCTGTTTGGATATGTTTTTAAGATAGGAATTCTGGATACTCCTTGGACGTTAATATTTCGTATCATCGGAGGGCTGTTGATAGTTCTTGGGGGCACTGTCTGGTTCATCGGAGCCATGAAATCCGATATGGATGAATCAATAACCGAAAACAAGCTTCAGACGAAGGGAATATATGCATGAGTGAGAAACCCCATGTACAGCGGCTGGTGGATAGCATTTTCCGGAATTACGCTCATGTGGCACAATGCATGGATGCTCATCCTTCCGGTGATAGATTGGGCGATCATGCGCATAGCATTGATAAACACGGAAGAGAAATGGCTGCTCGATCTCTATGGAGATGAATATGCAGATTACAAGAAGCGTGTGAACTGCTGCATACCCTGGAAGAGAAGAACATAAAAGATATTTTTTACTGATAGGTTAGTAAAAGCTAATGGGAGACGTTGATTAATAACAAAAGTAGGGAGGATGCTTGAAATGGGACTTTTCAAAAACTTTGTAAGCCAGACGAGAAAGCCGGAAGGGTTTCTCGGAAAGATGATGGTAAACGGAATGAATGGAGGACATGCAAAGATGGCTGACTGGGGCATGTCACATTTAACCACTATCGCACCTGAAGAAATCGAATCTCTGGTACCGTGTACCATTAAGGGGTACAGTTTACATCACTTTAACACTTTCTTAACGGTACACCTATAACTTTCGGGCAGCACAATTCCTTCGTCCGTTTCCATTGAAGTAGGATCATCCAGCAGCTTTCGATCCTCAAAGACCTGCGTGCATTTCAGCGCGGATGGACCGATCTTTTGCAGCACCTTATAAAACTTGCGGCGGAACAGGATCTCCTTTTCCGATACGGCAACCTCGGGATCGTTGTCCAGCCAGTGCAGATACCGCTTGTTGCACAGATAAAACAGGTTGGACATCCCGTCATAACCGTCGCCGAACAGATCGGAGATGTCGTTCAGGCAGTCTTTGTGCTGCTCATATACTTTTCGGTAGTATTTTTCTTTGGCTTTTTGGAACATAATGGGTTTCCTTTTTGTAAATCGCACTGCATATAATTCTTAATTCTTTATATTTATGTGCAGTAAGCTGCACAAACTTGACAAATCCGCGGTATTATATTATAATAACTGCATACAATAGATTAATAAGGGAGGTTTTTCTGTGATCAATCGAGAAGAATATTTGAATCAACTGATCCATTTCAAGGACAAGCAGCTGATCAAGATCATCACGGGCATTCGCCGCTGCGGTAAGTCTACCTTGTTTGAGCTGTATAAGGAACACCTGATTTATAACGGCGTAGAGGACAGTCAGATCATATCGCTCAATTTTGAGTCCGCCGAATTCTACGATATCAAAGATTTCAAAGCCCTGTACCACGAGGTAGAGAACAGGCTGGTTCCCGATAAAATGAACTACGTTTTCTTGGACGAGGTACAGATGGTACCCGACTTTCAGCGAGCGTGTGACAGCCTCTATATCCTGAAAAATGTCGATCTATATATCACAGGCTCCAACGCCGGACTGCTGTCGGGCGAGCTTGCCACACTGCTGTCAGGGCGGTATGTTGAGATAAAGATGCTTCCGCTGTCCTTCAAAGAGTATATCAGCGCCGCTGGGGAGAGCGATTTGTCGAGGAAATACCGCGACTATCTGCTGAACAGCTCGTTCCCGTACACCATAGAGTTGAGCAACCGCAAGGATATCCTCGCTTATCTCGACGGTATCTACACATCCATTGTGCTTAAGGATATCGTCAAGCGCAAGAAGATTGCCGACGTCGCTATGCTGGAGAGTGTGATCCGCTTTATGTTCGATAACATCGGCAACCTGTGCTCTGCTACCAAAATCGCCAATACCCTCAAAAGCGGCGGCAAGGGCGCGTCGGTGCATACGGTCGACAACTACCTGACAGCGCTGTGCGAGAGCTTTGTGCTGTACAAGGTCGGCAGATATGATATCAAAGGTAAGCAGCTTTTGCAGACGCAGGAAAAGTATTACCTCGCCGACATCGGCTTGCGCTATTATCTGCTCGGCACAAAGCCGGCGGATATGGGGCATATCTTGGAGAACATTGTCTATCTCGAGCTGCTTCGCAGAGGATATGAGCTGTACGTCGGCAGGCAGGATAACGGAGAGGTCGATTTTATCGCCATCAACGACGGCGGCACGGAATATTATCAGGTGGCGCTAACCGTGCGTGATGAAAACACGCTGAGCCGAGAGCTGTCGCCGCTCGACGCTATTGCCGACCATAACCCAAAATATCTGCTGACGCTCGACGATGATCCACCCACATCACACAACGGGATCAAACAGCTCAACGCCCTCGAATGGCTATTGAATAAGTAACGCTCTGCCCTCTGCAAAGAGGGCAGAATTAACGGCTCCATATGTTTTTATTGTTATTTTTCTCCCCTCATTCCTTCTAACACACATCCCTATAATTGCAAAACCAGAATCTAATGCATGGCAAATGTTGATAGTTCTCCAGCAAATTACACTATCTCTGTTTTCAATTTTGACACGGTATTCCCTACCCCTCATACCTCCCGATCACGCAGCTCTTCCTGCAAAAGCAGATACCATAGGACTTGACCCCAAGGTAGCCGTCCTCCAGCACCCCTTCCTCATACCTCTGGTCACGGATCTGGCGGAAGGCCTCCGAAAGGCCGTCCTGCATCTGGTTGAATTTTTTCCGGATCTTGACCTCAAAAATAACTGCCGAATCCTTCGCCCGGTTGGGATAGAGAACGATATCCGGCCTGCCGTCTCCTTCCTCCCGGTTCGACTTCGCGCGGTAATGGGGAAGCCCTGCCAGCAGGGACAGGAAAAATCCATGGTAAAAGGCCTCGCTGCTGTCAAAGGTGCTGATACACTGCTCCAACAAGCCGCAGACAAATTCCTCCATGCGGTCCGTATCCCCGTCCAGCACCGCCCGGTAAAGCTCACTCCGGTCCGTACCCTTCACGATCTGGTCAAACCATTTGCTGATATGGTCTTCATAAATGCTCCCCACCTCCATGTTGGGAATCCGCATTGTCATATAAATATTTTTCCCCTCCTGCCGTTCCGAAACCTTCTTCAGATATCCGGTAAAGAACAGGAAATTCCAGAGGTTGTCCTCCGACTCCCGGATATCGTCATAGGTGATATCCTCGTGGATCCGCTTCTCTATATCCGCGCCGCCGATCAGCGCATCCAGATCCATCCGCATGTCCTCATCCGCCTGCCATACCATTTCCTTGATGATCTCGTTGGAGGAGGTGTTCGCCCAGTAGGGCTCCGGGAACTCCTTGTGGTCAATGACAATGGAATACACATAATTGACCACGCTCCATGGATTATAGATCTCGTTGTGTCCGAACAGATAGCCATTGTACCAGTCCTGCACCTCATCCATCCGTTCCCCGATCCCATATGCCTCAAGCATCGCTTGCGTTTCCGCGGGCGTAAATCCAAATCCCTCAGAAAAGCTGTCATTGCGGATGGAATTGATCTGCAGATGATTAAGCCCGGTAAAAATGCTCTCCTTGCTGATCCTTAAGCACCCGGTGACAACCGCGAATTCCAGCGCGTCGTTGGTCTTTAACGCGGACTCAAACAGGGAGCGGATAAAGTCCGTCATCTCCCGGTAAAATCCTTTAAAATATGCGTTCTCCAGAGGCACGTCATACTCGTCCAGCAAAATGACTACCTTTTCCCCATGATAATTTTCAAGGGCTGTGGAAAGCGTCTTCAGGGCTGTGGAATACCGTCCTACCTCCTCCCGGAACCGGTTATCATCACGAAGTTCCTCTTCAGGAGA
>CAMHJT010000138.1 GCA_946185495.1 uncultured Clostridiaceae bacterium
TGATCTTGGGTGGATAGCTTTAAGGGTCTTGATTTTGCCATTTCTGAATACCTCCGTAAACTTGGATGTATTCAGTATAACACAACGCAGTCAATTAGTATAGTTATTTATTTTACGTTCTACTAGAAAGCAATAAGCTATTCAAAAATAATTTCAACGGCAGCAGTCTTTCTTCTTACGGAGGCATGCTCCTGATCAAAGAATTTGCTGCCAGAATCGGTCTGCTAAAGCTTGTTCATAAGCATTTTCCCGGCAATATTGCGCAGCAGGTCGCTCAGCCTCGCAAACTGCGCAAGCGTCAGCGCCTCCCCCCGCACATTTTCGGAAAGTCCCATCTCATGAAGCGCAGCTGCCACCGCCTCCTTGGTGACGGGAACACCGCCGTTGACAAGGCTGTTGGGCAGCGTCTTTCTCCGCTGGCCGAAGGCTGCCCTCACCAGGGAAAATAAAAATGACTCATCCCGCACAGCTACCGGAGGCTCCTCCCACCGGGTAAGGCGAATCACCGCGGATCCCACACCCGGCCTTGGAATGAAGCAGTTGGGCGGCACATTTGCCACGATATAGGGCTCGGCGTAATACTGCACCGCAAGGGAAAGCGCCCCGTAATCCTTGGTTCCAGGCCCCGCCTGCATGCGGGCGGCTACCTCCTTCTGCACCATCACGGTCATGTTGTCGATGGGAACATGGGCTTCAAACAGCCCCATGATGATCGGCGTCGTGATATAATAGGGGAGGTTCGCCACAACCTTGACCGGCCTGCCCCCGTTTTTTTCCCGCACCAGCGCTCCGATATCCACCTTCAGGATGTCATCATTGATCAGCGTGACATTGGGATACTCCTGCAGCGTATCCGTAAGGATCGGGATCAGCGCCTTGTCGATCTCCACCGCAACCACTTCCCTCGCAGCCTCCGCCAGATACTGCGTCATCGTCCCGAAGCCCGGTCCAATCTCCAACACCATATCCTCCTTCGTCACGCCCGCCGCCTTTATGATCTTATCAAGCACGTGCCCGTCGATCAGAAAATTCTGCCCGAATTTTTTCTGGAACGCGAAATCGTATTTTTTAATTGTCTCTATGGTCACCTGCGGGTTGCTTAATTTTTCCATTCGTCTCCTCTTTTCTGCTTCTTCCCAGTGTTCGCGCAGTCTCACCCTGTGTCCGGTCTCCTGTTTCTTTCATTAAACAGATTGTAACTACTCAGCAGATGCTGAGCAGTTATGCAGCGGGTGAAGCTGGCGCATCCTAATTCACCCGCTGCATGGCAAAATATGCTGTTTTGGCACGGTCTGCGCAGTGAATGCGCAGACCTGCTGAGTAGTTACAACAGATTATCCTTTTCACTATGATATCTTAGCCTCTCTTCATTTCAAGCCGCAATCTTCATCCGTGATCCCCTTAAATTATAATTCCCTCCAAGTGGTCACATTCATGCTGTATGATCTGAGCGATCTGCCCGGAAAACCTCTGTTTCTGCCACTTAAATGAAGCATCCTGATACTTTACCTCTATGTCCCTGTATCTCGTCGCCTTTCTCTTCCCCTCCAGAGACAGACACCCCTCTTCGGCCTCATATCTTCCCGATTTCTTAATGATCACGGGATTTATCATCACCACAGGCATGAATCCCATGGCTACGACAATCATCCGTTTCCTCACACCTATCATATTTGCAGCCATACCAACACATCTGTCACGATTGGCATTTAAGGTATCCTGCAGATCAAGGATGAGCGACTGATCTGCCTCCGTAGCCGGTTCTGATGATTGTGAGAGAAATATCACATCTTTCATTATTTGTCTGTTCATATCACATTTTGTCCCTCTCCATAGTTTCTTTATCTCTGAATGGTTGGAAACTGTTCAGCATGTGCCAAACAGATCCATCGCGTTCTGAAAGGTCGTATCATATACCTCCTGCACCTGCACGCCCTTGATCCGCGCGATCTCCTCCGCCACATATTTCAGGTACAGGGAGCAGTTGCGCTTTCCACGGAACGGCACCGGGGCAAGATAAGGCGCGTCCGTCTCCAGCACGATCCGGTCTAAGGGTACGGCATGTACCACTTCCTTCAGCTTTCTCGCATTTTTGAAGGTGAGCACGCCGCCCACGCCGATGTAATATCCAAGCCTGACATATTCCAGCGCCATCTGATCCCCATAGGAAAAGCAGTGGATCACGCCGCCCGCCCGCGTCTTTCCAAAGGAACTGATGATGTCAAAGGTATCCTTCGCCGCGTCCCGGCTGTGAATGACAACGGGAAGCCCTTTTTCCACGGAAAGCTCCATCTGCCGCCGCATCCATCTTTGCTGCAGCGCCCTGTCTATGCCCTCGTAATGGTAATCCAGGCCGATCTCCCCGACCGCTACAACCTTGTCCTGTTCTGCCAGGGCGGCAAGCTCTGCAATATCTGCCTCTTTCATCTGCATCACGTCATCGGGATGTACCCCGACTGCCGCATAGAGAACATCATGCTGTCCCGCCATCTCCACAGCTTTTCTGGAGCTCTCCATCGAACAGCCGATGTTCACGGCGCGCTCCACTCCCTCCTTCGGCATCTGCGCAAGCAGGAACTCCCTGTCCCCGTCAAAGGCGCTATGGTCATAATGCGCATGAGTGTCAAATATTCTTACTTCCATTTTTCATTTCCTTTTCGTCTGCTAAACCGGTTTCGGCCGCTTTTTTATCCATGTCACTAAGTATAGCACCCCGCACCGCTTCTTTCAATGAAATTCTAGCAGGTGATCACCAGATGCTCATCTGCCACATCGTTATATACCTCGCACCTTCTGCCGCTTACATCATACACATGGACAATGCCCGCCAGCATCCCGCCCTGGTCAAATTCTGAAACCAGGTCCCTGCAGCCCTCAAGCTTTTCCGGCGAAAAATGAATCGTCTTGTCATTATGAAATACCGCCGTATAGAGAATCTCGGCTTCCACGAGATCCTGAAAAATGTGGCTTCCATAGGATAATTCCGGATTGTAGCCCGCCTTCGACTCCTCCGTTTCACAGATGATCTCATAGGCACTGATGTCTGAAAACGCCGTAGGCACTCCAAGCTCCGGGGAGGTCGTGCCCACCCGCCCCGGCACAATCAGCATCATGTGCTTTGCCTGGTCGCGGTAATGCCAGTTGATCCTTCCGATCAGCTTCGCCACAAGATCCTTGTCCTTATACGGCATATTGTAATATCTGACAGGATCCACATAGACGACGAGGTCCAGCGAGGACGCCTTTGACATTCCCATGGACGCTCCCCTGCTCTCCAAAAGGATGCGTTCCTCCGGAATGTCCGGGGGAATGACCGTTCCCGATCTGCCCTTTGGCACCTGGAGCGGCCTGCACTGGAGAAGGTCGATCGAGTATTCCCCGTTCTCCGACAGGTTGATCGTAAACTCCGTATCGACCGGATACGCGTATTCCTCCTGTATGCAGCGAAGCATCCTCCGCATCTGATCCATCAGCGTCCGGTTGGCCACCAGCCCCTTGCAGGAAATAAATTTCACCTCCCGTTTTCTCCCCATCTCCCGCAGCCGCATCTCCGCATCGTAATCATGCTCCAGCAGAATCCGGTCAAGGTATTTGGGAAGCACAGGCTCAACTGCCTCAAGGGGAATCCTGTCCATCAGATGACTGTTCATGTTGATCGCCTCCGCTTTCCCCTGCGAAAATTTATGCTTATCCGCCGACGTCGAATAGGATGTCTTCTCCGGCCGGTCGAGGTTGACGATGCGGGGGTAGGAACCCTCCGTCCGGTCTACCGCGGATGTTCCAAGTCCCATAACAAGCCTCAGCATGCCCGCCGAGGGATCCGTATCCTTCATGATCCTGTAGGGGCTGTACGAATACCCCACGCCGGCGGCGCATGGCATATAGTAAGCGCCATAATAGGAACCCGACACACGCTGGATCAGCAGCGCCATCTGCTCGTCGCGCCTGTCAAGCCCCCGCCTCTTGCGGTAGTCAAGCGCTGACATGCTCATCGAGCTCGCGTAGACAAGCTTGATCGCGTGTTCAAATTCACTGACGCGCTCCTCCATGCTTCCCCTGTTGACACAGAATACGGACTCGTATTTTCCCGCGAACGCGTTTCCAAAACCGTCCTCCAATATGCTGCTGGAGCGGATAATATACGGATCCTGCCCGTAATACTCGATAATTCTTACAAACTGCTCCCGCATGGCGTCGGAAAAGGCTCCGTCCATCAGCCTTTTTGCAAATTCCTCTGCAAGCGTGAAATATCCCTCCTCTGTCCTCTGCCGGATCCTCATGTCCCACAGCCCGTTGTCCACAATATAGGTATAATAAAGGTCTGAACCGACATAAAATGAATCATGGGGCTCCAGCACCTCGCTGATCTCCGGCTCCCGGTTCCGTATGATCGCTCTCGCCAACAGCATGCCGCAGGCCTTGCCGCCCACCATTCCCGTTCCCACCATATGATCCCTGACCGCAAAATAATCCTCAGGCTGAAAATGCTTCTTTACCATTTCCCGCATCTTCTCATCCCTCGTCATCATGATATCGCACATCTTCGCGCACTCCTTTGCGATATCCGCCCCGTTTTCACTAAGACTTTTCGCCCGGTTAAAAAACCTGTCCCAGGAATCGGAATACTGCTCCTCGGCAGACCGCTGCGCCCGGCCGAGCGCCTGATAAAACCTGCTTGAGCGGACGCCGTCCAGAATCGGCCGGAACGTCCCGTTTTCCGGATCATAGGTATGCGGAAGGAACATCGTGTCAGACTCCCTGTTCCACACCTTCTCCGGGCGCACATAGATATTTTTCCTGTCCGAGTAGACATCGAGGAACAGCTGCGTCGTATTGAGGATCTTGTTGATCGCCTGTACGGAATGCTTTCCCCTGATGATTGGAAAAAACGCGACTGTATCCAACACAAAGAGAAACGGGCATGTCACCCTGAAAAAATTACCCATCATCAGGTCAGTGGCCCATGCGGCCTGCAGTTCGGACAGGCAGTCAAAGACATAGAATACATCCTTTCCCTCCTCCTCGATCACATTGTGTATGTCCACCGTAAAATTTTCAAACCGGTGGGAGAGCGGAACCTTCACCGTCCTGATCTCCGGACATTCCTCCAACAGCGGTTCATGACTCGCAAACCGGAAATATACGATCCTTCTCTGATCCTCGACCGCCTGCCTGATATACGGTTCCATAAACAATCGAAATTCAGATAACGCAGACACGCGCCATACGATATTATCCCCCATTCTGATATTGTCAAGCGCACTGTCCATCTCCGGAATTCCACTCTTTACCCTGTCAAATGCCGCCATAGCAAATACCTCCTTTTCCTTGTATCCGTCCTGTGATAATAAAACAAGGGCGTTCCAGCCATCAGCATGAAACGCCCTTGTTTCAAATATAAATATACTGTTTTGACACAGTCTGCGCAGTAAATGCGCAGGCCTGTTGAGCAGCTACAACACAATACCTATTCCGCAGCCCGGCCTTCATCGGATTCCTCCTCGCCAGCTTCTTCACCGGCATCTCCTTCATCAGCCTCCTCCACATCAGATCCCTCTTCTCCTACCGGATTCTCCCGGATATACAGGATATTCTTGTCGATGGTGAGAAAATCCTCATCGCTGATAAAATAGGAATCATCCGATGGCTGGATCGGAACCTGCAGCACCACAGGATCCATATAGCCCGGCTGGCCGGTCGTGTTCTTCAGGATCGAGATGATGCCCTCCGCGAATTCCGTCTCATAATCCACCTCTGTCGTATTGTTATAATCCCCGTCGTCCACACGGGCGTTGAAATTCTCTATATACTCCACGATCTGGTCGTAGACGGACTCCAGAGTGTCCAGTGGATAAACGGTAAGCTCCAATGTATAAGAATCCGTTGACTTGTCATGGATCACATTGGTTACTTCATATTTGGCATTGGAGAAAATGGATTGCGCGAGGTAATAAAACTCTGATAATACAGTGCCATCATCCACCTCCTTGATGCCGTAATAATTCATCAGGTTGTGAGCCTGATAATCCATATTGGCAACATAAACCGCCTCGGCGTCCTTCTGGGTAACACCGGACAGGGTGGTGTAATCCTTGGAAATATTTTTATAATTGATATCTAACAGGCTGGTGATATAGCGGGAATAGATCTTGGCTTTGCTGTCAAACAACCCGCAGCCTGTCAGGGACAGCACCATGGCAAAGACCATGATGACTGCAGCTTTCTGCTTTAGATGATACCTCATGGGGTTAGAGCCTCCTCTGTAAATTGATATTGGTCAACGAATGTATCTGTCCAGCGGATACAGAAGCAGATCCGCAGCAGGTGGAATATCCTGATCTTCCCGCTGCACGGCCTCATACACTGTTTTGGCGCAGTCCGCGCAGTGAATGCGCAGGCCTGCAGAAAAGTTACCAACTTTGTTCATTATAGCACATGTGAGGGGGCGTGTCCATTGGGATTGAATAGAAAATAGGGCTGCCTCATAAAGAAAAGGTAACTGGACAGATACCGTCATCTTTGCTCTCATTGTAAAGGTCGAGTAGACAAGGGAGATTACTCTCCCTTGCCCCTCACGGATCCGGACATGCGGCTTTTCCGCATCCGGCTCTTTACGGAATTACTTGACACCACCATCTAAATATAAACATAAAACGTCTTTGGTCTCACCACGGGATGACCATTTGTTATCATGTCAAAGAAACCTGCCTTGGTATAGCTCCTCTTCTGGCTTCTCCTGTTCAGCCAGTAATACAGGCTTCTGATTGTCTAACAGTTTCAGCGCACCATGGCATCCCCTGTGTGGGCGGAATCCCATCATTTCTTCATAGAAGATAGGCCCATATACCGCCTCCACAACTCTCTTTATCGCTTCCTGTACAAGTTTGTCCTCGTAGCAGTATATGCTTAAAGGTCTGGTTTTGCCATTGTCCTTGGGTATCTCGACACGTCTCGCAGGTTTTGGATGATATGCTTTGCGTTTCATCCTGTCCACCAGATTTGCGAGGTTCTTCTCCAAATCTTTGCCGTAGTCGTCTTTGGTTGTCCCATCAATCCCTACCGCTTTCTTCCCATCCATCTTATCATGACAGTCCTTTAGCATTTTAATGTCTATCAGATACCCTATGGATGTGAAAACCATGTCTGGGTTTTCTTTAGATAGACAGGCTCTCTCCATTCAACGCTATATAATTGTGCAACATGAACGGTTCTCCCCG
>CAMHJT010000139.1 GCA_946185495.1 uncultured Clostridiaceae bacterium
TCTCTCCGACCATCTTGCGGGCTGCCTCCATGACCATGTCGGCAATCTCCTTCTCCGCCTTCTTGAGAATCTGCTCCTTCTCCCTGCCGGCCTCTTCTTTCGCGTCCTGCTTCACCTTCGCGGCTGCCTTCTTCGCGTCGTCCACAATGCGATGATATTCTGTATCCGCGGATTTTCTCGCGTCCCGCAGCACCTGTTTCTTCTCGTTCTCTGCCTCTGCCAGCGTCTGCTTGTACTGCGCCTTCAGCTCCTCGGCCTGCGTCCTGCTCTCCTGCGCCTCCGCGAACTGGCGGTCCGCCTCAGCCTGCCTCTCCTCTATGATCTTCTGTACCGGTTTGAACAGAAATTTGCGAAGCGCAATGTAAAGTACCAGAAGATTGACAAAAATGACAATCATATTTCCTGCACTGATATTCAGCATAGTCTTCTCCTGCCTTTCCCTTTTACTTTAACATGATGATGATCATCAGCGCGACTACGAAGCCATAGATCGCCGTCGCCTCCGCAAGCGCGCATCCAAGGATCAGCGCCTTGGTGATCTTGCCCTCTGCCTCCGGCTGCCTCGCCATCGCCTCCGTCGCCTTGCCTGTGGCAATGCCGATACCGATACCTGCTCCCAACGCTCCTAATACTGCCACGCCAGCTCCGATTGCTATCAATGTATTCATATACTTATTCTCCTTTTCCTTCTTAATAATCATTCAGGCCATCGCGAAACGGTGTACTTTTTTGACCGGCTTTGCGCGGGATATATATTTTTTCCCGGCTGACATTCCTGATACCGGCGAGAAACCATATATCCTGCACAAAGCCCCATGCTGCATTTTGAGTTTCGCAGCTGCCCGCTTATATAATTGTTAAATGCTTTTCCGGACGCCCTGCGCGCCCCGGATGATCCATAAAGCTTCCACTCCCGGCAGCCTTCCCCTATTCAATCGCTTCATTGAGGTAGAGCGCTGTCAGGAACACGAACACATACGCCTGCAGCAGTCCGTCAAAGAGGTCAAAATACACGGAAAATACCGCCGGCACCACATAGGGCACCACGATCTTGAGCATCTCCATGATTACGAAAGCTCCAAGCACGTTACCGAACAGTCGCATGCATAAAGACAGCGGCCTCGTAAACAGATCCAGGACATTGATCGGGTTCACAAACTGAAACGCCCATTTTTTGATTCCCCGGTAATAGATGCCCGCGATCTCCACCAGCAGAAGGCTCATCAGCGCCAGCGTGAGCGTCACCGTCAGATCCTTTGTCGGCGGCTTAAAGCCAAACAGACCGATGATGTTGGATATCCCGATATACAGAAGCACCGTCGAGAGATAGGGCACAAACGCCTTCCCCTCCGGACACATCATGCCGTCCACCAGCCCCGTCAGCTTCGTGACGAGCAATTCCGCAACTGCCTGGCGCCTGCTGATGTGATCCACCTTCAGATCCCTGGTCAGCCAGATGGAAAACAGGATCAGGACTGCCATAATGATCCAGGTCACCACTACCGACTCGGAAATGCCGATGCCTCCCAGCACCGGAATCGTAAAGACAGTCTCACATTCCAGCTCTGCCATCAGTTCCTTTGCCAAGTTTCCCAAAAAACCATCTCCTTTCTCCTCTATTGGAGGCGGCTCCATGACCGCCTTTTTCCGGCTAGCAGACTTTCTCCGCATGCCTCCCATATGCAGCAGCGCGTCGCCGCAGCTTCCTGCAGCAATATGCCGCCCGGCCGCACACTCTATCCAAAAGTTTATACCTCTTTCACGCAAATGTCAAACCTATTTATGAAAAGAAAAAGCCCCGCTTCACATCTCTGGCAGCAGTCCAACCTTTGCCGGAATTGTTACATACCGGACGGCTGCCATCCCTGTGAAACGGAGCCCGCTTATTGCGGATGATTTTTATTATTATTTAGAACCGGTAAATGGATATTTGCGTGTAGAGGTGCCTTTGTATACAAGTTCGGCATAATTGCGCCCGCTGGTATAGGTTCTCTTGCCAGCCTTCTTGTTGCCCACGATATACACATAATATTTCTTGTCAGTGGAGAATTTTTTGCCCTTAAACTTGCTGATGGTGACAGACGTCTGCTTCGATTTCAGCGTCTTCACCTTCTTATAGCCCTTCTTCTCCTTCGTCGACACAAATACATCATAGGAAGACATGCCGGAAACCTTGTTGAAGGATACCTTGAGCTTGCCGCCGCTTACCGTGGCCTTTTTGATCATCGGCTGTGTAAAAAGATACGCTGTATCAGACCACGGTCCGCAAAGCACCTCCTCTTTTCCGTTCAGACGGGTGATCTTGCGCTTTGCCCGGACCTTGCACTGGTACATCTCCGTGTTCTTCACCTTATAAAGGCTGACCGATTCGCTAAAGGTCTCTCCTGACGCGAATTTCTTTCCCTTGGAATTTTTTACAACGTAATCATAGCTGTCCCCGCACTCGTCCCAGCCAAAGTTCACGTTATTGATAAAATAATACCATTTTTCCTGATTAAGCCCTGTCACCTTGCCGGGAGCGGTGTACACATTTCCGGCCCCCACATATCCCTCCTGCGGTTCGCCCGAATACCCCGCGTAGGCGTAGTTCACCCTGACATAATACTCTCCGTTCGCCTTCAGGCCGGTAAAGGTATATGTGTTCGTGCCCGCCGGAATCGTGACCGGCGTACCGCTATTGTCACTATAATCCGTGCCGATTGTCACCATATACTGTGTCGCGTCAGTCTGCGCGTCCCACTGCACGGTAATGGAATCCTTCGTCTCCGCCGTCTGTCCCACATTGGCCTTCGCCTGGACACCCACCAGCAGCGATAAGGATAACGCCATCATGCCTGCTACCAGTTTCATTTTCTTCATCTTGTTTCCTCCTAATCAAAAACAAATCACATATCACAGTTTTACAGAGTCTGAATAGTTACATCCAGTATATATGCCACAGATCCGTATTTTTGTCAAGTACAAAGTAATTACATTGATTTCTGTCCCGCCATTCATGAGGCAGACGGAGGAACAGTAACAAAAAGTCTTGCCCTGCCAGGGAATCCCATTGTATAATGGAGTAATACTGATACTTAGAACATCTTAAACGGGTAGCATGTCAGAACTAGGAAGCGGTCCTGAACCGCTTTGATACAGGAGGAACAGATACGCATGCCGGAAGAACGATCATCGGTAAGAGAGAAACAAACGGCTTCGGCTCCCCATACCTACATTTCCATTGACTTAAAAAGCTTCTACGCGTCCGCTGAGGCGGTTGACAGGGGACTGGATCCGCTTACCACGCACCTGGTTGTCGCAGACTCCTCGAGAACGGAAAAGACGATCTGCCTGGCCGTCTCGCCCTCGCTGAAGGCTTACGGAATCTCCGGACGGGCCAGGCTATTTGAGGTTGTACAACGCGTAAAACAGGTCAACGCGGAGCGCTTCCGCCGCGCGCGCTCTCTCGGCCTTCTTCCAGAAAAGGATGGAACATACTGCTTTTCAGGCGCTTCCTCCGATGGGACGGAACTGAAGCGGGATCCATCTCTGGAGCTTTCCTATGTCATTGCACCCCCGCGCATGAAGCTGTATGAGGAGATCAGCGCCAAAATCTTCTCTATTTATTTAAGGTATGTCAGCGCCGAGGATGTCCATGTCTATTCCATCGACGAATGCTTTATCGATGTGACCGGTTATCTCCATATATATGGAATGACCGCCCGGGAGCTTGCCGTAACAATGATCCGGGATGTGTTAAAAGAGACCGGCATCACAGCGACCGCCGGCATCGGCACCAATCTGTACCTGGCCAAGATCGCGATGGATATCGTCGCCAAGCACGCCCCCGCCGATGCCCAGGGCGTCCGGATCGCGGAGCTTGACGAGCGCTCCTACCGGGAGCTGCTCTGGTGCCACACGCCCCTTACGGATTTCTGGCGCGTCGGGCCCGGCATTGCCCGGCGCGTCGCTGCGCTGGGCTGCCGTACCATGGGGGACATCGCAAAGCTCAGCCTGGAAAATGAAGACGCGCTCTACCAGGCGCTTGGCGTCAATGCCGAGCTTGTGATCGACCACGCCTGGGGCTGGGAGCCGGTCGGGATCGCGCAGATCAAGGCCTACAGGCCGGAGACGAACAGCCTGTCCTCCGGACAGGTATTAAGCGAGCCCTACGATTTTTCCCACGGAAGGCTCATCGTCCGGGAAATGACAGAGCTGATGGCGCTTGATCTGGTGCGCAAACAGCTTGTCACGAAAAAGCTGGAGCTGACCATCCAGTATGACCGCACAAGCCTTACCCCCGCCTCCCGGGAAAACGCCGGACCAGGCTCTTCCTACACCGTCACCGCGACAGGGAAAAAATATCACGGCAGGCTCTCCAGAGACCGCTACGGAAGGATCGTCCCCTACCACGCCCACGGAACCGGAACCCTCGACCGTTTCACCAGCTCTGCCAGACGTCTCACAGAAACGATGATGGAAGTCTATGACCGTATCGTGAACCCCGACCTGTTGATCCGGTATGTCAATGTGACAGCCGCCGGCCTGATTGACGAGACACGGATTCCAACCGCCCCCCTGCAGCAGCTTGACCTCTTTACCGACTACGAGGCGTTGGAACGGCAGCAGGCCAAAGAGGCAGAAGCGGATGAGAAGGAGCGCAGGCTTCAAAAGGCAACGCTTCTGCTTCAGGAAAAATTCGGAAAAAACGCCGTATTAAAGGGAATGAACCTGCTGGAAGGCGGCACGACGATCGCCAGAAACGGACAGATTGGCGGCCACAGCGCCGGATATGGGCAGCAATCCTGACGCCGAAGAAACCAAATAAAACGCCGAAGCCATATCTGCATTTTCCGGTTTTGCAGCTTTCTTAACATCACCGGCAGAGAAAGGAGATGACGCCTTATGGCACAGGGAATCAAGGGGCGGGAACCGGATCCGCGCATCCTATACGCTGACATTATCGACCTGCCCCACCACCAGTCCGCTACCCGCCCGCGCATGAGCCTGCATGACCGGGCCGCGCAGTTTTCTCCCTTTTCAGCGCTCACGGGCTTCAGCGACATGATCTCAGAAGAAACCCGAAAAACTGACGGGAAAGCTTGAACTCACCATTTATCCAGTAGTATACCAGACTGTCAGCTTAGACGCCGGCAGGGATCCTTCTCCCGGCGTGCATGGCTCCTGTTCACAGACGAAATCCACACATGGAAAGGACGGTGCATCTATGATCTCAACCAGAGGACGTTACGCAATCCGGGTCATTCTTGATCTGGCGGAGCACAGATCTGAAGGCTTCATTCCGTTAAAAGAAATTGCGGCAAGACAGGAAATCTCCAAAAAATATCTCGAAATCATTGTAAAGGACCTGGTAGCCGGCGGCCTGCTGGCCGGTACCAGCGGAAGGGGCGGCGGCTACCGGCTGTGCCGCGAGCCGGAGGACTATACGATCGGCGAGATCCTGGAGCTGATGGAGGGCACTCTCTCGCCCGTGGCCTGCCTCGCGGATCCCGCCTATGAGTGCTCCCGCAGGGAGAGCTGCCAGACGCTCCCCCTGTGGACGGAATATGACGAACTCGTGCGCGGCTTTTTTTACGGAAAACGGATCACAGACCTGATGACGCGGGAATCCTCCCGGGAGTAATTTCGGGCAAATTGAATTGAAAATGGTGCTTTACGATTTTCCCAATTTCATGTATAATATTAAAGATAAGATTTATGCAAATTATACAATACGAACCGACAGGGGGGAGGTATCATAATGAACAAACAAGAAAACAGGTTGACCATCTCTGTGCTCTGCACACTGATCACCGGAATCGCATTAGTCTACGTCTTTATCCGGTATCATGATTCTATATTTGCAGTCGGGCTTGCCAGCGCGGTCTTTTTAGGCGCTGCATTCCTCCTGACGCAGAACATCATCGCCTACACTTCTATGCGAAGCAAATCCTTTCATGTGCATATGAAGAACTACATAGATGACATTTCCGCGCAGATCGAAGCGCTGAATGAGGTGCAGTCACAGCTCGGCAAGGCAAATTACGTGTATACCAAGCAGGCAGCGCAGACACTGGCCTCCATGGACACTAATTACATAAAGAGCCACACCACGCTGAACAAGAATCTGGCTGCCCTGTCCAGCATGCAGAACAAGGCCGCCAAGCTTAATCTCAAAAACGACCAGGACAATACGACCAAGGTGATCGCTACCATCAAGGATCTGCGCAACCATCTCAACGAGACGATGGCCAGTGGATTTGACCAGATACAGCCCAGCAACGCTGACGTGATCAATATGCTGACGGACATCGTCAATTACATGAAGGCGCAGTCCGGCGGCATAAATCAGGGCATGGAGCTGCAGCTCAACAATGTCGCGCACGAACTGCAGAATATTTCCCACAGCATCCGGAACGTGCAGATGCCCCAGCAAACTGCATTTCAGGCAGCGCCGTATGTCATGCCGGTACAGGCCGGCGCTATGGATTACCGCGCGGCAGGCTCGCAGGCCTTCAGCACGGCGGACGGAGGCCCTGCTTCCTATGAACAGCAGCCTGCATTTTCACAGGCGGCCTCTGACAGTCCTGTACAGGATATGTCCAGCCATACGATGCAGGAAAGCGGTTTGCCCGCTGAGGATGGCATGGCCGCTGCCGATCTGCTGCAGACTGCCGGCGACGTCCTGCAGGCAGAGACACAGGCTGCCGATGATGTAAGCGACATGCCCGCGCAGGAGGTTTCGGATGAGATGCCTGCACAATCCGCGCAGAGCGGTCTGTCCCGGGAAGAGGATGGTCTTGCAGGCTTATTGCAGGCTGATGTGGATGGCCTGATCGCCGCAGATGAACCCGAAGAGGAAAAACCTTTCAAGCCTACCTTCACCGTAGTAAAGAATGATCCCGAACCGGCTCCCGATCCCGCGGATGCCAACAAGATGCTTTCTCCTGACGAGATCGCCGCCTTGTTCGCAGCTGCGGCTCCGGCCGAGCCTGAGCCTGAACCCGAACCGGCTCCCGCCGCTCCCGATCCCGCGGACGCCAACAAGATGCTTTCTCCTGACGAGAT
>CAMHJT010000140.1 GCA_946185495.1 uncultured Clostridiaceae bacterium
CCCGCTCCAGTTTCTCCATGTCCGTGAGCAGTCGCTCCAGAAAAGCCTGATCCTCCTCTGTTCCATATTGCGCGTGATCCTTGTATTTTTCCTTGTCAAATACCTTTATTGCATTCTGGAAGCCGTTGTGTGTCGCAAAATACTCCTTGAATCTGCCCTGGTTCACCTCGAAATCATCATCCACCTCGATGCCCGCGATCCGGAACGCCTTCAGCATGATATTCTCATATTCCTGCTTGTATTCCTGTTCCTCCCGTTCCAGCATGCCGGGATCTTCTTCGGCCATCTTAGCCATTTCAGGATTCTCCAATATTTTCAAAACCCGATCCTTCGTGACATAACGGAAGGGCTGCTGTTCAAACAGGACCTCTGCCTGCCGTTCAATCGGCTCCCAACGATCTTCCACGCGTTCTTCTTTCGCTACAGCTTCTGACGGAACGCGCTGCTGCTCCGCTATCTTGCCGATCAGAATGCAGTTCATCATGATATGTTCCAGCTGCTTTCTCTCCTCCTGTGACTTCGTGCCAGACAGCATCTGTTCGATTTCTTTTTTCTGGACGCTGACATAGCCGATCTGCTGGTCAACCGTTTCTATCTCCTTTTTTAACAGCTCCGTCTCTGCCAAAGCCTCCGGGCGCGCTCCGTCGCCTTGAAACCCGGCCTCCCTGGTGTCCAGCCTCCCCTTCAGGCATTCCCGTCTTTTTTTCATTTTAGAGATTGCGTTGTCCAGCATCTCCACCAGTTTTATTTGTTCTAATGACTTTTTCCCCATACACAGCCTCCTCGCATCATTGGTGCCGGCTCAGCTATCGTTTCGCACTTACCAAAATCCCATATCCGTTACAGTACATACGGTGTCACCTGGTAAACATAGTAATTCAGCCAGTTAAAATACATCGCGTTCGCGTGACACCTCCATGACTTGACCGGCTTTCGGGACGGATCGTCCTCCGGATAATACCGGCACGGTATCTCCGGACAGATACCCTTGTCCAGATCCCTGTGGTATTCCTGGTCAAGCGTCAGAGTATCATACTCCGGATGCCCGGTCACAAATATGTTCTTCCCGCCCTCTCCAATAATGAGATAGGGACCTGTCTCCTCGCTCTCCGCCACAATCTCCAGATCCGGATGCGCCGTGATCTCCTCCCTGCACACCCCTGTATAGCGTGACTGAGGCACAAGAAACGTATCGTCAAACCCGCGCACCAGAGGAGTCCGCTTGTGGAAAGTCTTTTGCTCATACACGCCGGAAAGCTTCTTCGGCAGATCGTATTTGTGAATACCGTACCGGTAGTAAAGACCGGCCTGCGCGCCCCAGCAGATGTGCAGCGTGGACGTCACATTTTTGTCAGACCAGTCCATGATCTCCTTAAGCTCCCCCCAATACTCTACCTCTTCAAATGGCATTTTCTCCACCGGAGCGCCCGTGATGATCAGCCCGTCAAACCTGTGCTGCCGGATCTCCGAAAAGGTGCTGTAAAACCGCTCCAGATGGCTTTTCGCCACATTCTTCGACTCATAGGTGCCGGTGCGGATAAATGTGATATTCACCTGAAGCGGCGTGTTGGACAGGCTGCGCAGAAGCTGCAGCTCCGTGTCCTCTTTCAGCGGCATCAGATTTAAGATCACAACCTCCAGCGGACGGATATCCTGCGACACGGCCCGGTCCATATCCATCACAAATATATTTTCCTCCTCCAGTGTCTTCCTGACCGGAAGATTATTGTCAATTCTGATTGGCATTTTCGTATTCCCTCTTTTCAAGCTAATTTATCAATGGTTACAGCGCAAATGTGCCCTCCATGAAGGGCGCAGTTTTTCGCCGGAACCATCAACATGAGTATATCACAAAACCCTGTGTCGGGCAACCTGGTGTCAGTCCCGATTATTTTTGAAATGTGCGAACGTTACTGTTCTCCCCTTAGCCAACAAACAGGCTTCCGGGAGAGTTTTGATTCACAACGAAGGGATATTTGCGAACGCCGGTCCTTGGTGAGCCGACAAAGGAGGCGAACCTAGTACCGCTGCGTGAGCAACTAAGCGCAAGCGTGCCCGAAGTGTGAACAAAACTCTTCCGGAAACCGTCCGGTCAGCCATCAAACAGTATCACCCCCGTCACCAAACAGCTGCAGGAACCGTTCCTCCGAAATGACAGGAACGCCAAGCTCCTTCGCCTTTTTGTTTTTGGAGGACAGCGACTCCGTATCATTATTGACCAGGTAATTCGTCTTCGCGGACACGCTCCCGGTCACCTTTCCCTTCTCCTGCTCCACATAGGCTTTAAATTCCGCTCTGTTCTTAAAATGATGGACATCTCCTGTGATCACGAAGGTAAGCCCCGCGCATTTACCGTCCGCAGAATCGTCAGGCTCTGTTTTTTCTATCTCCAGCTCGGATATAAGCTCCTGAAACACCTGCCTGTTTTTTTCATCCTGATACCACTCCACAATGGAACCTGATTTTTCCGGTCCGATGCCGTCCACATCCTCAAAGCCCTGTCCTGACTCCAGACGCTCCAAAAATCCCTCGTAACCGGTCGCCCGTAAGATCTTCTTCGCCGCGTCAGTTCCGATCAGCGGAATGTTCAGAGCGTAAATGAATTGCACAGGATGCACCTGGCGGCTTTTTTCCACTGCCTGCAGCAGATTCTCACAGGATTTATCCCCGAAGCCCTCCAGCTCCCTGATCTCTCCCTCAAACCGCGACAGCCTGTAGATGTCTGAATAACGCGTGATATAGCCAAGGTTAATAAACTTGACAATGGTCTTGACGGACAGGCCGTCTATATCCATACCCGATTTGCTCACAAACCGTTCAAACCGTTTAATGTGCTTTGCCGTACAGTCCGGATTGGTACAGTGCAGGGTTTTGGTCCCGCTGCCCCGGCTGATCCGGATCTCCGTCCCCGCATGGCAGACCGGACAGGCCGCAGGAATATGAAAGCTCCCCCGGGCCTCCTTTACCGCGATGCACTTGGGAATGATCTTATTGGCCTTGATGACCTCCAGCGTAGTCTTTCCATCCTCCCCGATACCCAGGCGCTCCATCTCACTGATATTGCAGAGGGATGCCCTGCTCACCGTCGTGCCCTCCAGCTGCACAGGTTCAAACACAGCCACCGGAGAGATCGTGGAGGCCGCGCAGGACCATTCCACATGGGACAGGACCGTCAGCGCGGACACATCCTGCCATTTGAAGGCGATTCCCGCCCTGGTAGCATGGTGTCCCGTCACGGAGCCTGTCCGGGCATACGCATTATCCTCGTAGCAGATTACCAGCCCGTCTACGGGAACCTCCATCTGCCCGGACTCCACCCGCTTCGTCCAGCGTTCCACTGCCTCGCCGATTTTCTCCGCATCCGTCAGCTCCCGTTCCACCGTCCGGAAGCCCTGTCCGTCCAGGAAATCCATCCGCTGCCCGAAGCTGTCCATCTCCTCATCCGCATGTACCAGCGTAAAGGCGTAAAAATGGACGCGCCGCTCCTTCACCTTGGAAAGATTGGACACGTCAAGGCTCAGTGTACCGGAAGCCAGATTTCTCGGGTTGGCGTACTTCTCGTCCTCATCCTCAATGGTCGCGTTCAGCAATTCAAAATCCGGATATGAGATCGCCGCCTCCCCGCGCACCACCAGATGTCCCCGGTATCCGATCCGGACCGGAAGCTCCAGGATCGCGTCCTTCATGAAGGTGATATTGGTTCCCACCGTGCCGTTTCCGCGGGTGAGCAGCTTCGTAAGCTCCCCACCGTCATAGGTGGCCACCAGCGTCAGCCCGTCCAGCTTCCAGGATAGCCAGACCGGCCTGTCGCCCGCCCATTTCTGAAGCTCAGGCACACTCTTGGTCTTCGCAAGCGACAGCGCCGGATATTCATGGGGCTCCTTCTCCCCGTTCTTTTCCTCGTATCCCGCATTCTGCGTAGGGCTGTCCGGACGCACATATCCCGTCTTTTCTTCCAGTTCCGCAAGCTCATCAAAGAGCGCGTCCCACTCGTAGTTGGACATCTGCTCTTCGAGGCCCCCGTAATAAGCCTCCGAAGCTTCGTTTAACAGCCTGACCAGTTCTTCGATCCGTTCCTTTTCCTTCATTTCAAACCTCCGTTCCAGCTTTCCCTTCCTGTGCCCGCTTTTCTCCCTGCCGCAGCTCCTGCCGCCTGACGGCATTTTGAAGCGTGGCGAGTTCTTCTCCTGTCACATTCCGCAGCATGCCCGGCTTCATGTCCCCCAGCTCGATATTCATCACCCTGATCCGTTTCAGCGCCGTCACCCTGTATTCGAGTTGCTCGCACATTCTCCGGATCTGCCGGTTCAGTCCCTGTGTCAGAATAATGGAAAAGGTATCCGCGCTCTTTTTCTTCACCCTGCAGGGCTTTGTCATCACCCACTCCTCCCGTCCCGGGTCATAAATCCGGACGCCATGCTCCATCTCCCGAAGAAACGACTCGGTCACAGTGCGGTCAACCCGGACCAGATACTCCTTCTCATGCCCGTTTCTCGCCCTGGCAATCGAATTGCCGAGCTTGCCGTCATTGGTCAGAAGAAGAAGCCCCTCCGAATCCTTGTCCAGCCGTCCCACATACCTAAGATCGGGATCCAGCGGAAAATTCCGGAAAACGCTAGAGGCATCTCCCCTGTGATGCGTGCAGGCATATCCCTTCGGCTTATAAAACGCGACCAGCTTAAATGGCTCAGCATGCGTGATCCGTTTCCCGTCCACGACAATCTCATCGCCGTCCGACACCCGCATTCCCATGTCCGCAGGCTTTCCGTTTACCGACACCTTTCCCGCCGCGATCCATTCATCCGCCTTCCTCCTTGAGCAGAAGCCTGACGCGCTGATATATTTGTTTAACCTGACCTTTTCTTCCATTTTTTCCTCCTGTCATGTTACTTCCTGTTCAGTTTTCAGCCAATACACAGGTTTCCGCTAAACAGTAAACCTGTCATTCCCCATACCCTTTCGCCTCTCTTTTCCTCTTGAAAAAATGAACAAAAACATATATAATGAAGTATATGCATCCGGGTGTTCTTCAATCATACAGGAACACCCTTTTCTATTTTGGTCAGAAAGGAGTGCAGCTATGGATAATATTGATAAAAAAATCCTGCACCTGCTGCAGGAGAACGCCCGTTACCCGTTAAAGTATCTTGCCGGCAAGGTATTCTTATCTTCACCCGCGGTTTCCACCAGGATTGACCGGCTAGAGAAGGCAGGCGTCATCACCGGCTATCACGCGGCCATCGATCCAGCCACCCTGAACTACCATGTCACTGCCTTTATCAATATGTCGCTGGAGCCCCGGCAGAAGCCTGTCTTCTATCCCTTTATCGAAGCCTGTCCCAATGTGCTTGAATGCAACTGCGTCACCGGCTCCTACTCCATGCTGATGAAGGTCGCTTTTCCCAGCACCGCCGAGCTGGATTCCTTCATCGGACAGCTCCAGCAGTATGGCAAGACGGAAACACAGATTGTCTTTTCCACCCCGGTCAAGCCTCGGGGCATTGACATTTATGTCGAAGAGCAGCCCGGGGAGAGCGAAGATGGAAAAAACAGCTCTTCCACACCCCGGCGCAAAACGCCAGGCTGATCTCTGCCTTCCGAAAGCCCTTCGATAACAGTACAGGACGATTCATAAGTTGAATCGTCCCGTTTATAACTGGTCATTCTTTGGACATACCTGTTTGTTCGTTTGCCGCCATCCACGCCGGCATTTTTAGAATCTATTCCGTCTGGTCGTCTATGACGTTCTCCTCTGCCGGGGTATTCTCTCCACCCTCCTCAGCAGGAGCATCCTCTCCGCCGTCCCCGGCTTCGGGCTGCGCCTCTGCTTCAGAATCCGCACCTGCCTCACCGACTGTGCCGTCTTCCTCCTGTTCCGCATCGGACTCCTCCTTAGATTCCTCTGCCTGCTCCTCCTTCTGCTGTCCATTAGAAGCATTGATGGTATCGTAAAATGCTTTCAGCGTCTCATCCGACTCCCGAAGCTCCGCGTTTTTCTGGTCAATCGTCTGATAGATCTGCTGAATATCCCCTTCTCCCTGTACCTTCCGGATATAGCTGACCACCTCGTCCGACAGATTGCCGTTGTTCACCCGGAAGCCCTCTGAGCCGTTCACAATATACAGCGTCATGATATCATACGGCGAAGAATTCACGCCTTCGATGCTCAGGTTGGCCACCACAAATACGACATAGGTTTCCGGATCCGGCCCCTCCTTGGCGTAAACTGTGATATCATGGTATCCCGTAATAAACTTCGCCTTCTTCTTCAGGCCTTCCGCGCTGCGATAAGGCTTCGGATCTACCACCATGCGCTGCAGCGCCGTATTATCACAGGCTGTCATCGCATCATAATAACCCGTGACAAAATCATTGAGCTTATCCGTGACCTTCTGCTCCACAGTGGTCTGTATCTCCTCTGCGCCAAGTTCTCCCTCTACCGATGCGTTTCCGCTCTCGGAAACCTTCTTCACCAGATCTCCCATATCCACCCGGACCGGCGTCTCCGTCGTGGTGTCCTTGCCCTGCTTTCCGCCTAACAGCTTATCCCCGATCAGAAAATAAGCGAGGACACAGCACAGGATAAAGAAGCTCCATCCCAAAGCCAATTTCAGCTTCGGATTCACGTATACCTTTTCATTGCCCATCTCAAGTTCTGACTCCTGTAGATGGAATTTCTCATAAGATTCTGACATCCGATCAAAAAAATTCTTCTTCATGTTCTTCTCCCAACCGCATAAATCCCTTTTTCCGCCAGATCATATTCCTAAAATGAAACTGTTATCCTATTTTAACAAAAGTAAAAGAAAATTGCAAGAAATGTTTGCAATTATGAAAACTTTGTAGTATAATATCTCTTGCAGCGCACCAGTAGCTCAGTGGATAGAGCAATGGCCTCCGGAGCCATGTGCGGAGGTTCGATTCCT
>CAMHJT010000141.1 GCA_946185495.1 uncultured Clostridiaceae bacterium
GGTGATGTTTGTCGGGGAAGGGGACAAGAACTGCTATTTCCGGATTGAAAGTGAATCGATTGGAATGGTGACGGGCTCCTACCGCAATTACATCGGCTGGAAGGAAAAACAGGCGATCATGCCCTCCATGAGAAAGGGTGACAAGGTCAGGATCTACGGATACTGCGTCGGGGTGAAAAAAGACAATTTTGCCTCTGACCATGAGGGATATAAATACGATTATCTGCATATAGAGCCGGTTTACGGGGAAAACCTTTCCAAACCGGCAAAGAAGCTAGAGGCGGGAAGCTATGCGCTGCATAAGGCCTATCCTTATCTGGATTATGCCAAGGCCGTTGAGGGAACCATTGTGGTGAAAAATGCGGTGAGAACCGGAAAGAAATACTATATCCAGGGCTGCTTTGAGGGCGAAGGATCCGAAAGTGAGCAGTACATGTTCATTTACAAGGGAAAGGTCAATGATGTGTTTCCGACCGGTACCAGGTTGAAGGTGAAGGGCAGCTATGACGGGCTGTTCAAGCGGCTCAAGGGTTCGGAGTGGGATCTGTACAATGCCCAGCACAGCACCAATGAGAGAGTGTTTACGTACCAGTATGATATGTACCCGGCGGTCTATGTGACAGAAATGGAATGAGGCGGGGACGGGATTTTAGGTTTGGGGGTTAGACGTTTTTGCCAGTCAGGCGCAGCCGGTGGCTGAAGCGTTTATGAAAGCACACGGATGGGAGAAGGTTCATGGAGAAAAAGAAAAAACGTGGCAGAATTATATTATTGCTGCTGGCCATTGTCGTTGCCGCGGTTTCCTGCGTGATGGCCTTCCGCGGACAGAAGGGGCGGATAACGGAGAGCTATGGCGTCACAAGTGACGGGCAGATCACCATTGAAAATGAGATGGAGGTTATTTTGCAGTTTGAGATTCCAAGAGATTATTTTCAGGGAATCACCATCCGGCTGTCACCCTCCCAGTGCAAATTTGAGGAGGAAATGCTGGATTTTGTGCTGTTTGACCGCGCGAACGGGGAGACGCTCGCGGAGTATGAAATGTACCTTAGAAATGAAGTGTATGGCTCGGAGTCCTTTGTGCGCCTGCCTGTGGAGCAGTCTAAGGGCAGGGAGGTTGAACTGCATATCATAGGAACCAATATTCACAATGTCCCGTATCTCTATGTCAGCGACCAGAAGAACCTGGACGCGGTGATGTATCTGAACACCAGCAAGCGGAAAAATGTGCTGGTTTTTTCTGCTGTATATGACACATGGACAGGGGTGAATGTCCAATGGCTCGTGAAGGGCGGCGTACTTTTGTTTTTGCTGCTGCTTGCCTGTTTCTGGCCGGAGGAGCCAGCGGAGGAAAACACAGGCAGTCGTGTCGGAGGGAAATGGGCTGCCAGGCTTTCCGTCCTGCCGGCTCTTTGCAGAAAATACGCCGTTCTGCTGTGTTTCTGGCTGCTGACCGGCCTGTACGGGGTACTCATGGTGTTTGTCTATAAGGCCTATGTGTCGGATGAGATGAGCAGAAAAGAAACGCTTGCGGTCGTGCAGGAGAACAAAAAGCTGCAAAAGCTGATTCTTACAGGTGACAGCCGGCAGTGGGAATTGGGCTTCGAGGCAGAGAAGCGATCCCTGTCATCCCTCTTATTCTGGACAGAGGTCAGAAACTGCGATCCGGATGCCAGGCTGCATATTCAGGTGTATGACGGAGACAGAAATCTCTGTTATCATGATGGTTATGTGCGGGTGAAGGAAATAGAGAAAAACGGAAATAAGTGGAGGCTGTTTCTGAAGAAGGAGTTTACCTATTCTGAGGGGCAGAAGGTGCTGGTTTTTCTGGAACCGGTGGACTTCGGACAGACGGAGATGGTATTTAAGACCGGCGCGGGAGATACGAATTACGCGCTGTATCAGGACGGGGAGCTGAAGCCTTCGATGCCTGCGCTCAGCGTGGTGTATAGCGACAACTCTTACTTAAAGCAGCTGTTTGAGATATTCAGCGTGCTCGGATATGGTTTTTTTCTGCTGGTGTACTGGCTGTTTGTGATCCGGAAATGTCCGGTGGAGCGGGCTTTTGTTCCGGTGGTCCTGTATCTGGGAACACTTTATATGCTGGTGATCCCGGTGTATTCTGTTCCGGATGAGTATGCGCATATTGATTCGGCCTATATTGTGTCCAACCGCCTGCTGGGAATCGAGGCGGATCTCGAAGGCTATGAGTATAAGCGCGCGGCCGATGTCGAAACGGCGGAGGCGCCCGAATTTATCGTCACGCTGGCGGATTACAGGCGTTTATACACATCCCTCTTTGAAAAAACCGAGGATACACAGCTTGTGTCCTGCTATACCAAAAATGCGGTCGCAAATGCGAATGTGCTCTGTTTTCTGCCGGCGGCCATCGGTATAACGATAGCGAGGAGCCTTAATTGGGGTACCCTTCCGATGTTTTTTCTGGGACGTTTTATGAACCTTCTCGCGTTTACCTGCCTGACGTGGCTTGCGGTCAGGAAGCTGCCGGGCGGCAGGCCGCTGCTGTTGTTTTACGTGTCCCTGCCAATTGTGCTGCAGGAGGCGGCGTCCTTTTCCTATGACAGCATCGTAAACGGCGCGGCGATCCTGTTTACGTCATACTGCCTGTATTTCGCGCTGGGCAGGGAGAGAAAAACTTTGCCGGAGATATTGCTGCTGCTATATCTGATGATTTTTATGGCGAGCGTCAAGGGCGGCGTATATATCCCGCTCTGTTTCCTGATCCTGCTGATCCCGATCGAGCAGGGCTGGCGGCTGAAAAAGCGGGCGGCTTATTTATTCGCGCTGATGGTCTGCATTGTGGCCGCTTTTGCGCAGAACAATATCGTCGGTATCCTGAAAAGGTTCATGGGCAAGGAGAATACAACGATCAACCCGTTCTCCGGCATGCAGATGTACAGCTTCGGCTATCTGGTCTCACATCCGCTTAAGCTGGTCAGCCTGTTTGTCAATACGTTCTTTACGGAAACAAGCCGGTATGTGTATGAGTTCTTTGGCGGCAAGATGGGCTCCATGTACAATCTGCAGATGCCGTGGATGTATATTCTGATATTTTTGCTGGTTATGGCGGCGGCGTTTACGGTTGATTTTTCCGCGCAGGCATGGAGAAAACCCTTATCTCTCATATACTGCGCGCTGGTGGTATTCGGTTCTGTGCTGCTTGTGAATTTTTCCATGCTGATCGCGGATACCTCGATGGAGTATAACTCCATTCAGGGCGTGCAGGGAAGGTATTTTATACCCTGCCTGCTGCCATTGTTTTTGCTGGGAAACTTTTATTTCGGACGGCGGAAGCGGGAGGGCTTTGAAAAGCTGCAGATGCTCTATTTTGGAACGCAGATCGTATTCCTGTTCCATATCGTTATGATCGCGGTGTGATAAAAGAGAGGTTAGGTACAATGGGGAATGAGATAGTCAATGTTTTGATTTCAACCTATAATGGCGAGGCTTATATCGCGGAACAGATCGACAGCATTTTGGCGCAGACTTACAGCCCGGTCAGGATCTATGTGCGCGATGACGGTTCAAAGGACAACACCCTCGATGTGTTAAAGGGCTATGGCGACAGCATCACAGTAATTGAGGGAACCAATGTGGGGTATGGAAGGAGTTTTCTCGCCCTGCTTGATATGGCGGAGGAGGGTAGCTACTGGGCCTTTTGTGACCAGGACGATGTGTGGGAGGCGCACAAGCTGGAAAAGGCTGTGGCGAAGCTTCGCGGGATGCCGGAGGATACCCCCTGTATGTATTTTCACAATTTTTCCATCACGGATGAGAAGCTGAAGGAGCAGGGGCTTTACCATAACCGGCTGCCCGGCTACTGCTTTTCCATGGCGATCACAGAGTGCCTGCATCTGGGCTTTGCAACGGTGATCAATAAAAAGCTGCGGCAGATGATGCTGCGGGCTGACATGGATCATATCAGCACCCATGACTGGTGGGAGGAGCTGATCGTGATGGAGTTCGGCCGGATCTATACGGATGACTATGTGGGCGCGAAGCACAGGAGGATCGACGCCAGCGTATCCAGCAATAACCTTTCGACCAGGGTGAAATGGTTCCGGAAGGCGCTTAAGGGCAACGCCGAGATCTGCAATATGACATCGATGTTCCTGAAGGAATTTGGAGGCGAAATGAAGGCGGAGGACCGGAGGGTGATGGAGTGGTTCGTGTCAGACCATTACAGCCTGTCCAAGTCGCTGCATAAGGCCTTTTACGGACACCGATGGAGGAGCAGCCTCTCATCGGAGCTTGTGGTGCGGTTTTTGATGTTGATCGGGAGAATATGAGAATGATTAATATATTGATGTCAACCTACAATGGAGAGCGGTATCTGGTGGAACAGCTTGACAGCATTTTCGCACAGACCTGTCAGGATTTTGTGCTGTATGTGCGGGATGACGGCTCGAAGGACCGGACGGTTTCTATATTGAAAGAGTACAGGAGCGGGCTTGAGCATCCGGAGCAGCTGCGGATCATGGAAGGAGATAACCTTGGATTTTGCGGCAGCTTTTTTGAGCTTTTAAGGGTGAGCGGGGAAGGGGATTACTGGGCGTTTTCAGACCAGGATGATGTCTGGTATCCGGATAAGCTTTCGCATGCTCTGGCGTGGTTTGAGACGCAGAACGGGGAGGTCCCGGCGCTGTATCATTCCGGCATGATCTTCGCTGATGAAAACCTGAAGGAGATACGGAAATATGAGCTGAACGGATATGATTTCTGCTTTCAGAAATCCATTACCAGCAGCGTGTTCTATGGATTTTCAATGATGATCAATAAAAGCCTGCGCAGGGAGTTTTTAAAATGCAATCCTAAGAATGTGTTTTACCATGACTGGTTTATGGGTATGATCGTCACCGCGTTCGGCACCTGGCATTTTTCGGACCAGGTGGACGCAGCCCACAGGGTGCATGGGGATAATACCTCTGCCGTATCCCTGGCCAGCAAGCTGCCGCTGCTCAAAAAGCTGCTGACGGGGGATCTCTATTACCAGAGGCAGGCGATTGAGTTTAAGCGTGTCTTCGGATCAAGGCTTCAGGAAAAGGACAAAAGGGTGCTGGAGCTTTTCGATCTTAGAAGCCACAGGCTGCGCAAGGCAGTGGTGAAGGTGCTCTTTCCGAGAAGATGGAATCCGCGTCCGCTGGAGGAGTGCGCGATCCGTTTCCTGATGCTGATCGGCAGGGTATGAGGCTGGGGATATACCAGGGTGTACGCAGAGAAGAAATGAAATGATGGGTTGATGAGATGAAGAGGAATGTGATATGGAATACGGTTGGAACAGTTTTCTATTTTTTCTGCCAGTGGGTGCTGACGGTGCTGGTGCTGCATTTGACAGGGGATTATGAGATATCCGGCTATCTGGCGCTGGCGATGACCACCAGCAGCAGCTACTCGACGATCGCGCTTTTTAATATGCGCAGCTTTCAGGTCTCCGATGTGAAGGGAGAGTTTGAGGACGGCGTCTATGCGGGAAGCAGGATTTTTACCTGCGCGGTGTCCCTTGTCTGCTGCGCGGCCGCTGCGGTCGCCGCAGGTAATTCAACGTTTCAGGTATTATGCATCCTTGCGTTTATGGGGATCCGGCTGGCAGAGGCCTGGGTGGATGTCCTGCATGGGATGGATCAAAAATTTAACCGCTATGACGTGATCGGCAAATCCTATCTGCTCCGCGGAACCCTGACGGTTTCCTTATTTGTGGCAGGAATTTATATAACGGGAAACCTGCTGGTGACGCTTTTGATGGTATTCGCGGCGACGGCTGCAGCAGGGCTTGGATATGACGGGCATTGCATCCGGAAGCTCAATCCGGAATTTAAGATCCGCATGACCAGGCAGGTTTTTGTCCTTTTGGGAAAATGCGTTCCTTTTGTTGTGATCTCCTATCTGCTGAGCCAGGAAAACCTGCTGCCAAAACAGATGCTCCAGAACCTGTACGGAGCCGACCAGCAGGGAATCTATTCCACGATCGCCGCTCCTGCGCTGATCGTGCAGGTGTGTTCGGCAGTGGTGTTCAGCCCGTTTCTTCCGGTTTTTTCCCAGGCGTATCATGACAATGACACAAAGCGGTTCCGCCGCATGCTGGGTAAGCTGTATCTCGCGATTGCGGGTGGAAGCGTAGTTGTGACGCTGGGCGCGGTTCTGCTTGGAAGATGGGGGCTTAAGCTGCTCTACGGAGAGGACATTCTGGAGCACTATCACATCTTTCTTCCGGTGGTATGGGTGACGATCCTGACTGCGGTGACATGGATCTTTGTCGCGATTCTTACTGCGATGCGGAAGATGAAGGCGCTGCTCGGGGGCATGGCGGTGGATTTTGGGATCTGCCTCCTGCTCATGAAGCCGATGATCGGTGCCTTTGAAAAAAATGGCGTAAACTATGTACAGATTCTGTCCCTTGGACTGTATGTGCTGTATATGGTGGCTGTCTGTGAACTGGATATCCGGAAGAAAAGGGATGAAAAGGGGGAAAAAGGGATGAAGGAATACATAGCGGGCGTCCGGAAGACATTAGAGAAGCATGCGTGGATCCTGCCCATGGTGAAATATCTGTTTTCCCTTGCGCTTACGCTGGTAGCGTTCTCCAATATACCGAGCAAAAAATACCTGCTCTGCTGCCTGCTGGAGCTCGGCGCGATCGCTGTCGTTTCCGATCTTTTGCTGCGCAACAGGATCATTGGAAATATCTTCAACGCGGCAGCGCTGCTGCTTTATAACGTGCAGATGCTGGTGCTTTATTTTGGAAGCAGCTTTATCACGCTGGTAATGGTGACGAACCTTGATTCCTGGGAGGATCTGTCGGGCAATTTCGGCGTGTATGGTGCAGGGCTTGTCCTTTTACTTTTGTTTACCTTTCTTCCGGTTCGCAGGCA
>CAMHJT010000142.1 GCA_946185495.1 uncultured Clostridiaceae bacterium
TTCTGTTTTCCTTAAATGTGATTTCTGCCTTCCTCTCAGGATCCGCTGCTTTCCTCTTTGGATCCACTGCTTTCCTTCGAGAATGCTTCCTGCTTTCCTCTTTAATGCCATCTACTTTCCATCATAGGTAAGAAGAGAATCCACATCATACTCCTTCAGCCGTTCTCTCCCGTTAAGGCCTGCCAGCTCCATCAGGAACTGTATCCTCACAACCTGTCCCCCAAGGCTCTCCACCATCTTCGCGACAGCCTCTATGGTTCCTCCTGTTGCGACCAGATCATCAATGATCACAACCTTATCTCCCGGCTTCAGCGCATCCTTATGCATCTCCAGCACAGCAGTGCCGTACTCCAGGGAATACTCCTTTGAAATGGTCTCACACGGCAGCTTCCCCTTCTTGCGCACCGGCACAAAGCCCTTCCCAAAAGCGTAGGCTACCGGCATACCGAAGATGAATCCCCTTGACTCCGGTCCGACCACCAGGTCAAACTCCACCTCCTTCAGGCTTTCCACCATCCCGTCAATCGATTTCTTCAGTCCTTCCGGATCCTGGATCACCGAAGTGATATCCCTGAAAATGATTCCCTCCTCCGGAAAATCCGGTATGCTTCTCACATACTGATCGATCCCGCATCTATCCTGCATCCTGTGTCCTCCTTCTTTTGCAATGATAAGCACGCCCTTTCCAAACGATGCTTTCAGCTTACAAGCATATCACAATTTCCGTCCGCTTTCAAGTAGATGAAACTACAATGTTTATTCTCTCAGGAGCCGTTATGACCGTAGACAAAATAAATAGCTCATAACCATCGGAAGCTGTTGAAGTCATCTTCAAATTTCGGTATAATATAGAATATATAGTACCGGCATCCGACCGGATCGATCCAGGTAATGACTAACGTTTTTTAGAGGAGATGATGGAATGGAACTACGATGGAAACACATAAAAAAAAGGCACCGGGCACAGGCTGTAACACTTGCCTGTATATTGACCTTTTCCCAGCTTTTGGGATTTCCCGCGGATCAGACACGGGCAGAGAGCGTCACGCTGAAAAAGCCGGTGGTGAATGGTGAGACGGTATTGCAGGATTTTGTACATTTCGGAAGCTATGAACAGGAGCCTTCTATTGAGGCCACCCCTGTCAAATGGAGGATTTTATCCGTCAGCATGGCGGAGGACGGCTCACAGGAGGCGGTCATTATGACCGACCAGCTTCTGTGCACAGAGGAATTTCACGATACCTCACAGTCTCCCAATATCGCAGCCTATGCAGTCTCCTGGGAAAAATCCGATCTTCGTACCTGGTTGAACACAAGCTTTTACAGGGAGGTATTGGACCCGGAGGAACAAAAGCTGGTCCTGACCTCCACGATTGTGACAGAATCAGCGGACTCCCTGCAAAGAAGAACCGAGACAGAAGACCGTGTCTATCTGCTCTCAAAAGAGGAGGCGCAGGATCCCGCCTATGGCTTTGAGGAGACGGAAGGCGCCTGCGCATCGAGAAGTGTGAGCAAAGCGACAGACTTCGCGTGGTTTCAGAACCGGGACTGCTTTGGCGGTCACAATGCAGTGAGCGCGGACAAGCTTGGCTGGTGGCTCAGGACGCCTGTGACGGTCGATGAAGAAAACAAGCATATCAATGCCGTTTCCTGCGTCACGCCGGATGGCGATATCACACAAGTTTCCATTGACGAGAAGCATACGGCGCGATGCATCCGCCCGGTCATGCGGATCACACTCTCCTCTCCACTGATCATGGACGCCGGCGAGGTGAGCTCCGACGGGACAGAGACCGATCTGGGAAACGGATTTCGTTCCCCCGCCACGCAGGACGGCGTGACCACATGGGACTGCATATATTTCGGCAGCTACCGTCAGACCGCGTATTATCAGAAAATGCCGCTGTTATGGAATGTTCTGTCTGTAGAAGGAGACACTGCCACCCTGATCTCGGACTCCATTTTGCATGTCATGCCGTTCCAGACAGCCGACAGCGCGACAGACTGGGAGTCCTCTCCCATCCGTACATGGCTGAACACAGAGTTTTATCAATCCGCTTTCAGCGAAAAAGAAAAGACCGCGATCCGTTCCGTCACAGTCACACACCATCTGGATGGCGAGGATCCTGAAACCTCCCGCCCCGACACCATTGACCGTCTCTATCTGCTTTCCGCGGACGAGGCCGCGTGCGAAGCATACGGCTATATTTCCGGCAAACAACGCAAAAAAGACATGACAGAATACGCGGCTTGGGCCACTAAGACAAATGATGTGGTTGCCGGATGGTGGCTGCGCACGCCCGGGCATGAGGACGGACGAATCCGCTATGTCGCGGGGGAAAACGGTGCCATCAATTTTCTCGGCTGCTCCGCGGATGGCTATTGCGGGGTCTGTCCGGTTCTAAAGCTGGACCTGTCCAAGGTGGAAATATCAGAGGGTGACCATTTTGTCAGCATTCCGGCTCCGAAGGAGGATGAGGCGGCAACTACGGAAACGCCGATCCGGGACGAGGACATGTATGACAGCAATCCCGATCATCCATCCACCACAGAATCAGTCGTTTCCGCCACGGAACAGGACGGAGATGACAAAGGCTCTTCACAAGACAGCAGTTCAGGCCCTGTCACAACAGAAGAACAGACCGTTCCGCAAGCTTCCACCGAATGTCCGCACAGCAGCACATATGTGAAGGGCGTCAGGGAAGCCTCCTCCACCACTGCCGGATATACCGGCGACACCTGGTGCCGGGATTGCGGCAAACGGATCGCATATGGAACTGTCATTCCAAAAGGACAGACTGCTCCCGCAGCCGAAATCCCCTCCACGCAGGCTCCGTCTACGGAAACCTACACAGGCTATCAGCAGGATCCGCCTGCTACCGATCCTGTTGCCACCGAAGCAGCCGCCAGGACGGAAACCGCAGCCCCGCCAGCCTCAGAACAGGTTCCCGACCTGATCACCGTTTCAGGCTCCGTCTACCGGGTTACCTCCTGGAAGAAAACCGGCAGCACGGCGCAATATATAAGACCGTCCAAAAAGACACGCTCCAGCGTAAAAATCCCTTCTTCCATTACCTGGAAGGGACGAACCCTGCAGGTCACCTCCATTGCGGAAAAGGCCTTCAAAAATAATAGAAACCTGAAAAAAATAGACATCGGAAAGAAAATTAAAAAAATCGGAAAACAGGCGTTTTACAACTGCAGGAATCTGGAAAAGATCACGATCCGGACCAAAAAGCTGAAATCCTCCAATGTAGGAAGCAAGGCGTTTCGAGGCGTCAGCCGCAATGTCCGCGTGTATGCCCCCGCAAAGAAGGCAAGCAGCTACCAGCAGCTTTTGACCGACAAGGGTCTTTACAAATAGTCTTGATTTTTATATCAAAATCTACTATGATAATTGAGTGTGGCGACACACTTGAATTCCTGATAAGGAAAAACTAATGTAAGGAAATGTGAGGTAACAGTATGAGCGCAAATGAAAGAAAGCCCATCAAGGAGGGCAAGGTACGTGAGATTTATGACAACGGTGACAGCCTGATCATGGTTGCGACTGACCGCATCAGTTGTTTTGACGTCATCTTAAAAAACATCATTCACAAGAAGGGCACAGTGCTGACACAGATGTCCAGATTCTGGTTTGAATATACGGCAGATATCCTGCCGAACCATATGCTTTCCACTGATGTGAAGGATATGCCGGAGTATTTCCAGCAGCCACAGTTTGACGGCAACAGCATGATGTGCAGGAAGCTCACTATGCTCCCGATCGAATGTATCGTAAGGGGCTATATCACAGGCAGCGGCTGGGCCAGCTACCAGAAGAACGGAACCGTCTGCGGCATTCAGCTGCCGGAAGGATTGCAGGAGTCCGACAAGCTGCCGGAGCCGATCTATACGCCGTCCACCAAGGCTGACTTAGGAGATCATGACGAGAACATCTCCTTCGAGAAGAGCGTGGAGATCCTTGAGAAACAGTATCCGGGCAAGGGACAGGAATACGGAGAAAAATTACGGGACTACACCATCGCGCTTTACAAGAAATGCGCGGCTTATGCCCTGGAACGCGGCATTATCATTGCGGACACCAAGTTTGAATTCGGGCTTGACGAGGACGGCAATATCGTGCTCGGCGATGAGATGCTGACACCGGACAGTTCCCGTTTCTGGCCGGCAGAGGGATATGAGCCGGGACATGGACAGCCCTCCTTTGACAAGCAGTTTGCAAGAGACTGGCTCAAGGACAACGAAGGAAAGCATGATTGGGAGCTTCCCGTGGAGATCGCGAACAAGACGATCGCTAAATATCTTGAGGCTTACAGGCTGCTGACAGGCAAGGAGCTGGCCTAACGCAGATTGCACAGGAATATTTACGGACATGCGTGAAAAGACCGGCAGATAACGGATATCTGCCGGTCTTTTTATCATAGATGGTATTGCCTCGTTTTTATTGTCTCACCGGGTCTGATGCCTCATTCTACTTGATGCTTGGTCAGGCTTGATACTTCGCCATAACTTCCTCATTGGCCTTCATGGCAGCCTCTTCCATTGTCTTTCTGTCCTCCTTAAGCTTCACCCTCAGCTCTTCATGCTTCACCGCCATAATCTGCAGTGCAAGGTGCGCGGCGTTTTTGCTGCCGTTGATCGCTACTGTCGCGACCGGAATTCCCGGCGGCATCTGCACGATCGACATCAACGCGTCCATGCCGTCTAATACAGAACCGGAGATTGGAACGCCGATCACAGGCAGAACTGTCTGGGACGCAACCACGCCCGGCAGTGCAGCCGCCATGCCGGCTGCTGTAATGACCACCTCCGTGCCGTCCTGATTGATCTCCTCCATAAAACGGGATAGTCCCTCGTGCGCGCGGTGTGCGGATAAGCACCGCACCTTCACCTCCACCCCGTATTTCTTCAAGATATCCACCGCCGGCTCAACCTTGGCCAGATCACTGGTGGAACCCATAATAACAGCTGCTTTCATTTGCTATACTCCTTTCATTTATCATGCTGCTTATTGTGCAGGCATACTGCCTGACTGTTTTATCATTTTCGTAAAATCTTCCATATTATTTTCCCATAAAAAAGAAGGAAATGCAAGAGTATTTCCGCATTTCCTTCCCTCTATACCGCTTTCTCTCATTCCCTATGCGTTTCGTTTTACAGATCAAATATGCTCATCTGCTGATACTGATCCGGCAGCTTTTGCATAAACCGGAAACAATCATCCGGTGTTGAAAGGATTCCATTCTCCTTACAGATATTCCTGAGTATCCCCGTCAGTTTTTTCGCATTCGGGCTTGGCAGCACATACGAATTACCATATCGTTTGATATACTGCTCTTTCATACCCGGAAAATGCCGGTCAAGTGCTGCGTAATAGTATTCCCGATCGCCTTCCCGAAGTGTCAGTCCCATGCCAAAATCGATGATCCCCTTTACCCCGACTCTGACACACTCATTCAGGATTGCCGTAATATTATCCTCCGTGTCGTTGATAAACGGCAGGACAGGCGTTATCCAGACTATTGTCGGAATACCCCTCTTTTGCATTTCCTCCAGCACCTCGATCCGGCGTTTTGTATTGCATACATTCGGCTCCACGATCCGGCACAAAGCCTCATCATAAGTTGTAAGCGTCATCTGTACGACGCATTTTGCAGACCGGTTAATCTCAGACAGCAGATCAATATCCCGGAGTATGCGATCAGATTTTGTCTGAATCGCAGCCCCGAATCCGTTCTTCAAAATGATCTCCAGGCATTTTCTTGTCAGTTGCAGTTCTTCTTCACAGTGCATATATGGATCCGACATAGCTCCTGTCCCGATCATGCACTTTTTTCTTTTCGACTTCAGCGCCGCCCATAGAAGCTCCGGCGCATTCTGTTTCACCTCAATGTCCTCAAAAGGGTGCGTAAACTGATAACACCTGCTCCTGCTGTCACAGTAAATGCAGCCGTGGGTGCATCCCCGGTAGATGTTCATTCCATAGTATCCGCCGCTGCCCTTCAGAATCCCCTTGGCATCAACAAAATGCATAGTATCCGTCTCCCTTCGCGATAATCGGATGCGTGATCACTATCTTTGAGAAATATAGTTACATATATACACTGCAAAAATGCTGTATGTGCTTTTCAATGCTTTCCATGATCTCTTTCCTGTACTGCGGCTGTCTGTCAGCCCTGGCGATCAAGAGAACGACCGGAGCTGTGAGCTCTACCGCAAGCATGGCGGGATCATCCTCAGCAACTATCCCCTCATTCATCATGCCTTCCAGAATATTTGCATACATCCGCTGGATCCCGTCCAGCTGATGCCTGGTCGTAACCTCGGAAATCCGCTCGTTTCTAAACTGTTCCTGGATAAGAAACATCCGTGTCTTCCGGATGACCGGATCCGTCATGGTAAATGAAAGCTTTTCCATTGTGACCTTGATAAACTCTTCCCTGTTTTGCGGCAGCTTCCCAATCTTATTCTCAGAGCCGAACAGTTCCTCATATCGCACCTCCGCAGAATCGATCAGCGCATTCAGGATATCCTCTTTGCCCTTATAGTGCTTGTAGAGAGACGGAGCCTTGATCCCGACTATATTGGCGATCTGTTCCACACTAGTTCCATCGTATCCGTTCTCTGCAAACAATGTTAATGCTGCATCCAGTATTCTCTCCTTTGTCGACATGGCTCCCTCCTAATACGCTAACGATCATTAGCCATATTATAACGATTCTGCATAAGCCT
>CAMHJT010000143.1 GCA_946185495.1 uncultured Clostridiaceae bacterium
GGAGTACTGTCCTGACATCAGCCGGGAGCGGGAGTTTGAAGAGATGGAGGGGATCAGCTCGGTCCATATGGATCACAGGCGGGCTTATGTCAAGATACAGGACGGCTGCAACCAGTTCTGCTCTTACTGCCTGATCCCTTATACGAGGGGGAGAGTGAGAAGCCGGGAACCGGAGAAAATCCTTGCGGAAATCGGCCGGCTCGCGTCGGAGGGTGTGCAGGAATTTGTGCTGACAGGAATCCATATTTCCTCCTACGGCGCAGACCGGCAGGACGATTGGGAGCTTGGACGCCTGCTGCAGGCCATTTCAGAGCTTCCTGATGTGCGGCGCATCCGTCTGGGATCCCTGGAACCCAGGATCATCACGGAGGAATTTCTGGAACACCTGTCGGCCAATCCCAAATTCTGCCCGCATTTTCACCTGTCTCTGCAAAGCGGCTGCGATGCGACGCTGAAGCGGATGAACCGCAAATATACGACGCAGGAGTACGCGGACCGGTGTGCGTGGATCAGGCGGTATTTTGACAGGCCGGCGATCACGACGGATGTGATCGTGGGCTTTCCCGGCGAGACAGAGGAGGAATTTGAACAGACCTTTGCGTACCTTGAAAAGCTGTCCCTGTATGAGATCCATGTGTTTAAATATTCGGTAAGGGCCGGGACGGCAGCGGAGCGTCTTCCGGGCCAGGTGCCGGACCCTGTGAAGACGCGGCGGAGCGAACGCCTGCTTGCCCTGACGGCCTCACAGAAATCAGCCTTTGAGAGATCGCTTATAGGACTACAGGATGAGGCACTGGTGGAGGAATGTCTGGAGAAGATCGGGGATGAGGTGCCGGTGGAGTTGCGTCACGAAACATCAGGAATCCAGGCGGCGAAAAGGGACTGCCCGATGGAACGGGAAAATGACCTGCACCGGGAAGTATATCCCGGAGAGCAGGAAATCGACAGTACAGGCAGCTTTGAGGAAGTGGAGCGGCACAGCGCGGAGAAAAAAATGGATAAAACAGCGCGATGGTTCACAGGACATTCAAAAAGATATGTTAAAATAAGATTTCAGTCGGAGCGGGAAGAGGTGAACCGGATTGTGCCCATTACATATTTGGAATCATAGCCTGACAACGACGGTTACGAAAGATATACTTGCAACTTTTGGAAAAGTATATTATCATATATAGTATTGAGGCTGTGGTTCAGGCACGACTGAACAGTGGCTGTGAGATAAGGACGTGATGAATATGAATAATCAAAACACATTTAATACACAGTTTGTGGAGGTTGTCAAGGACAACAATTTACCGGTTGCAGAGATACTGGAGCAGGTTTATATAGCGCTCTCGGAGAAAGGGTACAACCCGGTGAACCAGATCGTCGGATATGTGATGAGCGGCGATCCGACGTATATTACAAGCTATAAGAATGCCAGAAGCCTGATCATGAAGGCGGAGCGGGATGAGATCATTGAGGTTCTGCTGCAGAATTATATTGAGACCAGATTGAAGTGACAGGTGGCAGATATGCGGATCATGGGTCTGGATTATGGAACGAAGACGGTTGGAGTGGCGATTTCAGATGAATTGGGGCTGACAGCACAGCCGTATCTGACAATTGAGCGGAAGTCGGAGAACAAGCTCAGACAGACGCTCGCGAAGATAGAGGAGATTATTGAGGAGTATGGGATTACACTGGTCGTGCTCGGTTATCCCAAAAACATGAACAATACAGTCGGGGAACGGGCGCTTGCTGCGGAGACGTTCAGGGAGCATATCGAGAGAAGGACCGGCCTTACAGTTGTGCTGCAGGATGAGAGGCTGTCGACGGTCGCTTCGGAGAGAACCGGAAGGAATATGTGGATAAAATGGCTGCGGCAGTGATATTGCAGACATATCTGGACGCGCATCCGGATGAGCGCCTGTCGAATTGACAGGAGAGGGTTAACGGAGACGGCTGGCATGAGAATGGCTGATGTGAAACGGCTGGCAAAAGTAGAATTTGTATGAGAATGGCTGGCGGGAAACGGCTGGCATGGGTAGAACTTGCATGAGAACGGCTGGCGTGAGACGGCCGGCCTGAATATGGACGGGTTGGAGATGGACGAATTGGAGACGATCAAGCTTTCTATGGAGGATGGGGAGGAAGCAGAGTTTTATGTGCTGGAACAGACGAACCTGATGGGAGCTTCTTACTATCTTGTGATCCCCGTGGAAGCGGAGGAAGATGCATGCTATATTTTGAAGGAGAGCGCCGGAGAGACGGAAGAGTACAGTGAGCTGTCCTTTGTAGAGGATGAGACGGAATTGGAGGCGCTGTATCCTATTTTTAAGGAATTGTTAGAAGACAGTGATATGGAGGTAGAATTTTGAAAGTAAATGTAAAAAAGGGCGAGCCTGTGAAGCCGGCTAAGGAAGGCAGGGCTCCCGGCGTGAAGGTGATTCCTCTCGGAGGTCTTGACCAGATCGGCATGAACATTACAGCGATCGAGTATGAGGATTCGATCGTTGTAATTGACTGCGGCCTGGCATTTCCCGAGGAGGATATGTTGGGAATTGATCTGGTGATACCGGATGTATCCTATCTGAAGGAGAACGTGGAAAAGGTGAAGGGGCTGGTAGTGACGCATGGACACGAGGATCATATCGGCGCCATTCCCTATATTGAGAAGGAACTGAATATGCCTATTTATGCGACAAAGCTGACAATGGGACTGATTGATAATAAATTACGGGAACATAATCTGCTCGGAACGGTGAAACGGAAGGTGGTAAAACACGGGCAGACCATCAATCTTGGCTGTTTCAGGATTGAGTTTATCAGGTCCAATCATTCCATAGCGGATTCCTCCGGTCTGGCCATTTATTCTCCGGCAGGAATTCTGGTGCATACGGGGGACTTTAAGGTTGACTTTACGCCTGTATTTGGAGAGACGATCGACCTGCAGCGTTACGCTGAGCTTGGCAAGCGCGGCGTGCTTGCGCTGATGGCGGATTCCACCAATGTGGAGAGACCGGGCTTTACGCCCAGTGAAAAGAAGGTTGGGCGTACCTTTGACATGCTGTTTTCAGAGAACCGGAACAGCAGGCTGATCATCGCGACCTTTGCGTCGAATGTAGACAGGGTACAGCAGATCATTAACAGCGCTGACAAGTATGGCAGGAAGGTTGTGATCGAGGGCAGGAGTATGGTGAATGTCATCAATACTGCTTCTGAACTTGGTTTCATCCAGATTCCGGACAATACAGTGATCGGGATCGAATCCATGAAATGTTATCCTGATGAGCAGATCGTGCTGATCACGACCGGCAGCCAGGGTGAGAATATGGCGGCGCTTTCAAGGATTGCGGCGAATATTCACAGCAAGGTGAGCATCAAGCCGGGAGATACGGTTATTTTAAGTTCCAGCCCGATTCCGGGGAACGAGAAGGCGATCAACCGTATTATCAACGAGCTGGAGATGAAGGGTGCGAAGGTGATCTTTCAGGATACGCATGTGTCAGGACATGCCTGCCAGGAGGAGCTGAAGCTGATCTACGCGCTGACAAAGCCGAAGTACGCGATCCCGGTGCACGGGGAGTTCCGGCATTTGAAACGGCACTCTGAACTGGCGCTTGAGATGGGAGTCCAGAAGGACAATGTGATCATTCTGAACAATGGAAGCGTACTGGAGCTGTCTGAAGAGGAAGCGAAGGTGACCGGCCGCGTGACAGCCCAGGGCATACTGGTTGACGGACTGGGCGTGGGCGATGTGGGCAATATCGTGCTGAGGGATCGTCAGCACCTGTCCCAGAACGGATTGATCATCGTGGTTGTCACGCTGGAGAAGCACAGCAATATGCTGGTGGCTGGACCGGATATCGTGTCCAGAGGATTTGTGTATGTCCGGGAGTCCGAGAATCTGATGGAGGAGTGCCACGACATTGTAGACGAGGCGCTTAGCAGGTGTTTGGACCACAGGATTACAGACTGGGGCAAGATCAAGACAGCCATCAAGGATGATCTCAGCGAGTTTTTATGGAGAAGGACGAAGAGGAATCCGATGATCCTTCCGATCATTACTGAGGTATAATTTTCATGCCCGTCTGCTGATCGCGGCCTGGACGCGGGGACGGATCGGGAATGGTTCATAACAGGGAAGGGGGATGCATCGTGATTACAGACATGGCATATCAACTTAATCAGGTTATCAGGGAGAGCGAGGAATACGCGCGGTATCAGAGGAGTTTGTCTGCTCTCAAAGCGCATCCGGAGCTGTATCATACCATGAATGTGTTTCGCAGGAGGAATTATGATCTGCAAAGCTGGGAGGATGGCGTGAACCGTTACAATGAACTGAACAGCCTGGGACTGGAATTTGAAAATGTGCTGAAGGAACCGCTGGTGAGTGATTTTCTGGTTGCGGAACAGGTTTTTTCCAGGGCAATGCAGCAGATGTATGAGATCGTAGCGCAGGATCTGGAGCTGGATTATGATTATATAGAGTGAGCAGGGCGGTCTGATGGGAGAGAGAGAGAAGTTTTCGGGAGTATTGCTGGGAGCCAGCCTGCGGATGCTGATGAATGTGGTGCTGGTGTTCTTACTGGTGGAGGGATTTGTGAGTTCCTACCACTTTTCTTACAAGTTATTTTCAGATGTGCCATATATGGCCGGTTCGACAAGCGAGATCAGCGTGACCATTGCGCCGGGGAGCAGCGCTTATGATGTGGCGGCCCTTCTGGACGGCTTGGGGGTTGTGGACGGGAAGTACCTGTTTCTTGCCAGGACGTATCTGGGAAAGTATCAGAAAAAGATCATAGCGGGGACTTATCTGCTGGGACCGGGACAGTCTCCGGACACGATCTGCAGAAAGGTCTGCGGCATGAAAACGGAGGATGAGACATGATCACGGATGAGAGGATCGTCTCCTATATCCATTCGCTGTGTGCGGATGAAGAGGGGATAGCCGGGGTGATCGAACAGGAGGCAGTCGCGGACGGGGTTCCCATCGTAAGGAAGGAGACAAGGGAACTGATACGTACCATGCTTCTGATCCGAAAGCCTGTCCGGGTGCTGGAGGTTGGAACGGCGGTTGGTTTTTCGGCGGTCTATATGAGCAGGTATCTGCCGCCTGAGGGGCATATCACGACCATTGAGAAGTGGGAGCCGAGGATTGAGCAGGCGAAGGTGAATTTCCACAGAGCGGGCGAGGAGGACCGGATCACGCTTCTGGAAGGGGATGCAGCTGAGATTTTGGGCACGCTTCAGGGAAGTTGGGACCTGATTCTGATGGATGCCGCGAAAGGACAGTATATCCATTTCCTGCCAGATGTGCTCCGGCTGCTGGAAAAGGGAGGCATTTTGATCTCAGACAATGTACTGCAGGACGGGGAGGTCCTGGATTCCAGATATGTGGTGACACGGCGGAACAGAACCATCCACAGCAGGATGCGGGAATACCTGTACGCCCTGAAACACCATCCGGAGCTTGATACCTCCATCCTTCCGCTTGGAGACGGGGTTGCGCTCTCTGTCAGGCTGTAAGCGCGCAGAAGAAAATGCGGTTTCTGCCGGGCTGTACTCTTTGCCGGGCTGTGAATATGCAAGAGGAGGATATTGGTTGCAAATGAGACAGGTAGAATTACTGATACCCGCCGGCAGCATGGAGGTGCTGAAGGTTGCGGTGGATTACGGGGCGGATGCGGTATATATAGGCGGGGAGCAGTACGGGCTGCGCGCCAAGGCTCATAATTTTACAGTAGCTGAGATAGGTGAAGCTTCGGCGTTTTGCCATGACAGCGGTGTAAAGCTCTATGTGACGGCCAATATTTTCGCGCACAATGAGGATCTTGAAGGAATCCGGACTTATTTTGAGAGGCTGAAGCCTGCGGGGATTGATGCGCTGATCATATCGGATCCCGCGGTTTTTATGCTCGCGAAGGAGATTCTTCCGGAGGTGGAGCTGCATGTGAGCACGCAGGCCAATAATACGAATTACGGAATCTACCGGTTCTGGTATGATCTCGGGGCGACAAGGGTTGTTTCGGCCAGGGAGCTGTCCCTTCAGGAGATCCGGGAGATCCGGGAGCATATTCCGGATGATATGGAGATAGAGAGCTTTGTCCATGGGGCGATGTGCATATCCTATTCGGGAAGGTGCCTGCTCAGCCATTTTCTGACCGGCAGGGACGCCAACCAGGGCGCGTGTACCCATCCGTGCAGGTGGAAGTACCATGTGATGGAAGAGAAGCGTCCGGGCGAGTATTTTCCGGTGGAAGAGGATGATCGGGGTACTTACATTTTCAACTCCAAGGATCTGTGCATGATCGGCCACATTCCGGAGCTTTTTGAGGCGGGGATTGACAGCTTCAAGATTGAGGGCCGCATGAAGACGGCACTTTATGTGGCGACGGTCACGAGAACCTACCGCAAAGCCATAGATGATTACCTGGAGGATCTGGAGCTTTACAGGAAGAATATGTCCTACTATCTGGAGGAGATCGGGAAATGCACATATCGGCAGTATACCACCGGTTTTTACTTTGGAAAGACAGACGAGTCCTCACAGGTGTATGACAATAGCGAGTATGTGAAGGAATATACCTATATCGGTACAGTGGAACGTTTGGAGGACAATGGCTGCCTTCAATTTATCCAGCGCAACAAGTTCTGCGTTGGAGACAGGCTGGAAGCCATGCTCTTTGACGGATCCAACCGGGAGCTTACGGTCAGACGGATCCTGAATGAGAAGCGGGAACCGG
>CAMHJT010000144.1 GCA_946185495.1 uncultured Clostridiaceae bacterium
CCCGGTCGTTCCGCTTTCGTTCCCGGTCGTTCCGCTTTCGTTCCCGGTCGTTCCGTTTTCTTCACCGGTCGTTCCATTTTCGTGTCCAGTCGTTCCGCTTTCGTTCCCGGTCGTTCCGTTTTCGTTTCCGGTCGTTCCGCTTTCGTTTCCACTCGTTCCGTTTTCGTTTCCGGTCGTTCCGTTTTCCTTACCACCCGTTCCGCTTTCGTTCCCGGTCGTTCCGTTTTCGTTCCCGGTCGTTCCAGCTTCCTCTCCGGTCGTTCCGTTTTCATTTCCAGTCGTTCCGTTTTCCTCTCCGCTCGTTCCGCTCCCATCTCCGGATCCGCCGGTGTATTTGATCACCGTGCCAGTCGGAAACGCGTTTTTCCCGATGACAACTTCACCTTCCTTTGCCCGGATCGTCACCTCGGCAAGCTCATCCCGGTTCCAGAACGCATAATCCTCAATCGTTTTGACACCCGCGCCGATAACCACACGCTGAAGCTTTCCGGCAGCGCCATCATCCTTCCTGTATCCAAAGGCGTATTTGCCGATATGTGTCACACTGTCGGGAATCACAACCTCTACAAGCTCCATGCACTGCCAGAACGCATAGGTGTCAATATCCTCGCAGGTATCCGGCAGCTTCACGGATACCAGCTTGCTTCTCGTTCCAAAAGCATACTGCTTCACGCCCTTCACGGCCGTCCCGCCGATAGTGTCCGGGATCTCCGCTTTTACAACATCATACGCGGATTTCGTGATGATGCCATTTTCATCGATCTCATAATCCTGCTCCCTTGTACCGCACACCGCAGCCTCGCCGCCCTGCGAGCTGCCTGTCCCGCCGCCGGAGCCTTCTTCTGTGCTGTCCTGGCCTGTCCCGCTGCCGGATTCACCGCTTTCCGCGGATCCCGGTGCTTTGACCGTCACTTTGCAGTACGCGGGATCAGAACCGGCCGATGCCCTCGCCTCAATCACCGCTGTTCCCTCTGCGACGCCGCGGATCACGCCGTCCCCGCTCACCGTCACGACATCGGTATTGGAGCTTCTCCATTTCACGCCCTTGTCCGGAGCGTTCTCCGGCGTAAAGGCCACCTGAAGCTGCGCTGTCTCCTTTCTGGCAACAGCCACCTCCTCATCGGCGAACGAAATAGCCTGCACCTTGCCCGCCGCGTCCGAATAGCGCGCGTAGAGCGTCTGATCCGCGCCAGCCAGGAACATCCGGTACGGCAGGATCTTCTCTCCGCCCTCCTTTGCCGTATACCAGCCGTCAAATACATAACCGTCCCTGCGCGCATCCGGCAGCGCCCCGTACACCGCCTCCTCCGCGATCTTTCGTGTCGTCCAGGGCACGCTCCCCTCACCCGCGTCCAGTGTGAGCGTATGCGTTACAATATCCGACAGCTTCGGGCTGTAAACAGACCGGATCTTATAATCCGGCGCGTCCTCCCCAAGCGCTGTCCACACGCCATCCTCATAAATGTCCGCCGCCGTTCCGGAAACCTTATCATACCGCACAAGTTCCTTGCCCACATTGCGGTTCGGGTGATTGCCGTTGATGATCCAAAGCTCGACATAATCCCCTTTCACCTCGGCGCTTCCCACCATGGCCAGATGGGTTTTGCCCACGCCGATGATATCCCCCGGCTGCAGCTCATAGGTACCTCCCGCGTACACCAGATCCTCCCATTGATATGAATCACCGGAAAGCGTCAGCGGGAGCCCCGCCATGGCGTGGGTCCACTGTGTAAACGCGTAGCACCAGGTAGTGCCGTCTATGCCATGGAATCTGCCTGCCTCAGAAAAATGCCCCCACTCCCAGTAGGAAGCCTTCGCTGGCACCCGGTAGGTTTTGGTATTGGTGCCGCCCACATAATAAGGCGAAAATCCCTCCCGGTAGTCGAGCTGGGAGTCATACACAGATAGAATATTCTGCCTCCAGTCCTCTGTCAGCGTCACGCCCTGCAGCGCCCTGTGCCATGGCGTGCCCTTGTAGGTCTCGTCAAAATCCAGCCCGTACAGCGCCCGGCCCACGCCCTTAAACGCATACCAGCTGATATCACCGGCGCCGGAGGCGTAATCATCCTCGCTGCCCCTGGGATCTGTGGCAATGCATTTCTCCTTAAAGTCATAATCTTCAAATAGAATCTCCTCCAGGCGGTCACAGCCGCTAAAAATATAGCCGGCCATCCGGCTGACATTTTTCGGGATCGTCACGGAGGGCAGCGAGGTACAGCCGGCAAAAAGCCGGGACTTTAACTCCGTCACGCCTTCGCCAAGCCGTATCCCCGTAAGCGAGGTGCAGCCGGCAAACGCGCTCTCACCGATCTCCGTCACACTGTCCGGCAGCTCGATATACTGAAGCTTCCGGCAGTAAGCCATCGCCTCCTTACCGATTGCCCTGACCGGCACGCCGCCGATCTTGTCCGGAACAGATACCGCCACCACATTTCGGTCAGCAAGCCCCGTGACGGTCCCCGTCTCCGCGTCAAATGTAAACATGGAATCCGCCCCCGGTTCCATCTCCGGAAACGCCTCCTCCCGCGCCTTTACCTTCGCCTGCTCCTCCGCCTCTTTGGCCGGATCCTTTTCATGCGCCCAGTCCGGATCCACATAACCCGTCCCTTTCACATAGGAAGCCGCCGGATTCTGGTCCGGCCAGTCCTTTTCCACCGGCGCGATGGCAATGTCCTCCGGAACCGCGTTGTAGATGCTTTCCTCCTTCGAGGTGCGGTAGAGCAGGTAATCCACCCTGTGGTCGCTCTCATAAGCAAATCCGGCCACCCCCGCATCCAGCCATGCGATCTGCGGCTCGTCGCTCTCATCCTTTGCATCATCTGAAGCGGTGGTGTCCATCCATCTCCATTTTCCATCAAAATAGGCCATGTTAAATTCATGGTCGATGGTCTCTCCCTGCTTCTCCTCCCGCCATACCGTCGCAGTCGGAATGCCTGCCGCCTGCATCAGCGTCTGCGTCATGTTGGAATAGCCGCCGCAGGTCGTGGCGTGGGGAACCCCGGTTCCCTCCTTTTCCATGATCCCTTCATAGACCGCCCACACCTCGGTGTTGTTGGGCGCGCCCTCCGTAAAATGCTCTGTGTTATAGCGGAGCCGCTTCACCAGCCAGGCGCTGATTGCCAGCGCCTTGTCCCGGTCTGAGGAAAGCCCCCTGGTGATCTCCTGCGAAAGCGCGGTAAAAGCCGCCTCCTTCTCCGGATCCCCGTAGAGCCGCCACATCTTTGTGTGCGCCGCCAGGTCCTGTCCTTCCATGTATTTCTCAGCCCGCCTGCAGGAATCGATAAATTTATTCCATCTGGCGTCCGGCACATTCACCGCCTTTTCCAGGGCATAGCAGTTATGAAACACCAGGCTGCCCATCTCGACCTCCACGCCCTCGACAAACGCCACGCCCTTCATGCCGCTGCACCCGTAAAACGCCATGTCGCCGATCTTATAAACCGATCCCGGAATATCCACATACTCCAGGGACGTGCAGCCGTAAAACGCAAGCCTGCCGATGGTTTCCAGCCCCGCGGGCATGCTGATCTTCTTAAGCGCCGTGCAGCCATGAAACGCCATCTCCCCGATCTCAGTGATCTGCTGTGGAACCGTGATCTCCGTCAGGGCGTCAGCCCCGTAAAGCGCCCCCTTCTCGATCTCGATCAGGCTGTCCGGCAGCGTCAGCGATACCAGCGCATGATCCTCATAAAAGGCCCATGTGCCGATTCCCTTGATCTTCGTGCCGTCGATCTCCTCCGGGATCACCGCCCGCACGATGGTCTTGTCCGCGCCCGTGATGTAACCCGTTGCCTTGTCATAGTAAATATTGCCGCCCTCCACCGCATACGGTGTCCTGGTGGAAGCCGCCTCCACCGCATAGGGAATGGGCTGCGTCACAGCCGGCACCGCATACGGGACACACTGCGGCACAGCCAGGCTCCCGCAGGCTATGGCCATGGCAAGAGCGCCCATACGGAAAACGCCCATCCATTTTCCCGTGGTTCCTGCCGGCACCTCCCTGCCCGTTTTTTCACGCTTTCTGTCAGCTCCATGTATAGTTCGCGTTATGCCGCCCCCCGCAGGCACAGACGGCACAGCGCTTATTTTTCCACGTCTTTCTCTCACTTTTCCTCTTCCTTTCCCTGTTCCGGCTTCTGTAGCCGGCCACGTTTTTTCCACAGCGGTTCATAGTTGCCACTCAAATATTCCGCATAATGTTCTCCCAGATATCTGCGCTCTTCCAGAAATTCACCAAATATCATCTCCTTATGCAAAAATGGCTGCTGATTATACACAATGGGAGGAACTGCATCAAACAACGGCTTATCATACCATTCCTGATCTAATTGCATCCCGTCAATCTCCAGTACGGTTTTGCCCATATTCCCTCATTCCTCCCTTTGCGGATTCCGGTTCCCTTGCTGTCTTTTCATTGTAATGTAGGGCATTCCCTGTGTCAAGAAGAACCATCATGAATCAAGGAACAGGCTCCGCAGCCGATGACGCTTTCTGATTGCGTAAATGAGTTTCCCGTTGTATAATAATTGAAACAGAGCATTTTGGTTAACTCCCCTGCAGGTCTGTGCATCCGCTGCGCAGTCCTTGCCAAACAATAGATCTTGCCGTGCGTGACAATATTCGCACCCATGCATCCGCGCCTGCGCGCTGCAAAACAGGAACTGCCCAGGCGGACGCATCCAACCTGCGTAAAACAAGGAGAACAAGGCATGAAAAGATTCAATACGACAGCAGTATGCATACCAGAGAAGCACTATATGGTTGATCTTTCAGAAAAGATACTGGAGATCCGGAAGCTGATCGACGCCGGCAGCTATTTTACGATCAACAAAAGCAGGCAGTATGGAAAGACAACAACTCTGAATGCACTAAAGCGCAGCCTGACAGGGCAGTATCTTGTTTTATCCCTTGATTTTCAGGGATTGGAGCATGATGTGTACGAAAACGGTGCAGTGTTTTCACAGGCGATCGCGAGAATGCTCCTTGATTTACAGGAATTTGAGAATGTACAGGTTCCGGATACAGTTGCATCCTCTTTGGAGAAGATCAACGCTTCCGATCCGGCCAGAATTAAAATGGACGACCTGTTCAGGGTGTTAAAGAGATGGATCAGGCACTCCGATCAGCAGATCATATTGATGATCGATGAGGTGGACACAGCTGCAAACAATCAGGTTTTTCTTGATTTTCTCGCACAGCTGCGAGATGGATATATAAGGCGGGAGACGGCTGACGTTCCGGCTTTTTGGTCCGTCATTCTTGCCGGAGTAACGGATATCAAACACCTGAAGGGAAAGATCCGGCCCGGTGATGCTGTGAAAGAGAATAGTCCATGGAATATCGCCGCTGACTTTACGGTAGATCTGAGCCTTTCCAAAGAAGGCATCCGGGGCATGCTGACGGAGTATGAGGAAGATCATCACACCGGGATGCATGTGGGCGCGGCTGCGGATCTCATTCACGATGAGACGGACGGCTACCCCTATCTTGTCAGCCGCATATGCCAGATCGTCGACGAAGAGATCTGCAAAATAATGCCTCCGGAAACAGCTTGGAGCAGGACAGGAATTGACGAAGCAGTCAAGCGGATCCTTTCGGAAAATAACACGCTCTTCCAATCTTTGACCAAAAAGCTGAATGCATATCCAGACCTGAGGGCGGCGCTCCGCAGTATTTTGATGGAAGGCGTCAGGCTGACCTATAATGTACAGCAGGACGCGATTGTCCAGCTGCAGATGCATGGCCTGATCAGAAATGACCATAATACCGTAAAGATCGCCAACCGTATTTTTGAGACCATGCTCTATAACCTCTTCCTCTCCGAGGAAGAATTAAAGCATAATGTATTTTTCCGGGAAGGGGAGCTTGCAAGAAATCAGTTTGTCGAAAAGGGCAGGCTGAACATGTGCCTGATACTGGAAAGCTTTATATCAACATACACACAGGTTTGCGGTCCGCTAAAGGAACGATTTGGTGAAAAGGACGGAAGGGAACTGTTCCTTCTGTATCTGAAACCGATCATTAACGGAACCGGGAATTATTATATCGAAGCGCAGACGAGAGACCAGACCCGCACAGACGTGATCGTCGATTATCTGGGACAACAGTACATCATTGAACTGAAAATCTGGCGGGGAGAACGATATAACGCAAAAGGCGAGAAACAGATCAGTGAATATCTGGATTACTGGAATCTGGATATCGGTTATATGCTCAGTTTTAATTTCAACCAGAAGAAGGAAACCGGCGTAAAAAGGATTCCATTTGGAAATAAAGTTCTGTATGAAGGAACTGTGTAAGCTTCAAGACCACTTTCTTTCAGCAGTTGATCACACCGTACAAATGAACTGCCTGTAATTTCGCATGGTTAACCCTAATGGGTTTGCCGCCTTACCACGTTACCAATATAAGGAGGCTCGTATATGGATCCAACGACACCCCGCCCGCAAAAGAAAAAATCCCCCGCAAAAGCATTTCTATGGCTTGCTCTGATCCCCGGGCAGCTTCTGCTTGATGTCCTGCTGATGCTGCTGGCAGTACGCGCGGATTCCCTGATCTTCTCAAACCCGGCTCCCGACGCCGTAGGGCACCCGTTTCCCGCCGTCACGCTGCTGGCCTTCCTCGCGCTGCTGGTTGTGACCGTCATCGTCATAGTCTTGTCCATCATACTGACGATTGCAACCTTTGTTCACAGAAAAAAGAAGAACAGTAACT
>CAMHJT010000145.1 GCA_946185495.1 uncultured Clostridiaceae bacterium
TCTTGAAAAGCATGGGATTTTGAAATGCAAAAAGGACGAGGTCGCAATGATCAGTGAATCCTTAATCGTAGGTACGGATACCGGAAGCTTTGGCGCGGAGATCCTTGTCAATGACAGAAAAGCCGCTAAGAAGCTCTATCCCGATACAGTGATCGAACCCGCATCGCTTGAGCAGATCATGATCTACTATGTTAATAAGGGGAGGTGACCTTATGAAGGGGCTGATCATAAAGGACATTATGTGCTTAAAAAAGCAGCTTACCATATTTGTATATGTGCTTACCGGTGTTCTGGTGGTATCCGTGATGTATGTCTTAAGCGCACGTTTTGGAAATATTGCCCTGGCCGGGAAGGAACTACTCGCGCAGTCAGAAAATCACATGTCAGGGATCGATGTAAAGAATCTCGGCAGCATCGCTCTGATCTTTTTTATGTTTCTCCCGCCGGTTGTGGTCTGCGATATGGCAAATGTATTTGAAGCGGACGGCAAGGCAGGATTTTATTAAGAAAGGACACTTATATTGCGTCAAAATATATTTTTATCGGAATACAGACATACGCGTTTTTTTCCATGTTCATCATATGGCACATCTCATGCGAGACCTTCACAATAGCAAATACGAGAAATGTGGATTTCTTAACGCTGTTTCATTCACTTTCCCTTCCTTGATTCCAGCATGATGAGCGGAACTATCCTGACGGAGGGTTTAACCGCATTGACCGTGTTGCTTATATGGAAACGGGAGGATCAGCCAGGTCATAAGGATATGTAACTAATCTGTCCGGGTAAAAAACGCAGCCACCAGCCTTCTAAACGCGTCATAATCCTTCACCGCGCATAGCTCGAGAGCAGAATGCATGGCAAGAACCGGAATGCCGACATCCGCGCAGGGCACCGGCATATGAGCAGCCGCAAGCGGCCCGAGGGTGCTGCCTCCGGGAATTCCGGTCTTGTTCACGGCAATTGTGTAAGGGATGCCCGCTCTTTTGCAAAGCTGTCCGACCACGGCGGCAGTCTCAGCAGTAGTACCGTATTTCTGCGGCACGCTCCGCTTGACGCACACACCCTGCCCCAGAAAGGCACGGTTCGTCGCGTCGCTCTTTTCAGCATAATTGGGATGATACCCATGCGCCACATCCGCGGAGAGCAGAAAGCTGTCCGCCAATACCCTGCTGATTGAAAACGACGGTCCGCACAGCGCCTTCCCGATGCGCTCCAGGAGCATGGCAAGCAGTCCGCTGTCCGCGCCCTGCAGGGTTCTGCTCCCCACCTCCTCGTGATCGAACACCGCCATGCCGGCCACCGTCCGGTCCGGCACCGGATCGTCCTTTCCCATCGCCTCCAGAAGTCCGGAAACCGAAGAGAGATTATCGAGCCTCGGCGAGGAAAGCATGGAGCTGTCAAGTCCCACCAGGATGGGCTCGTCCATGTTGAAGAGCTGAAGGTCAGCGTCCAGGATCTCCTCCCGGTTCACGCCGAGCTGCTCCGCAACCTTCCTCAACAGATCCGCCTGCTCCGTCAGGGCAGCGACGGGCACCATCTCCTTTGCCACGTCCAGCGCGCCCTTTTCATTCAGGCCCCTATCCATGTGGATCGCGAGACTCGGAATGATGCATAACGGTCTCTCGCTCCTGTAAAGCCGTGTCACAGGATGAAATACACTATGCCCCGCCGTCACGATCCGTCCCGCTACGCCCAGCGGACGGTCCAACCAGGATTTCTGATACAGGCCTCCGTACAGCTCCGCGTTTAAGCCCGTGCTGTATTTCCCGCGAAGCTCCGGATCCGGCTTGAGCTTAAGGCACGGGTGGTCTGCATGCGCCATCGCAATTCGGAAACAAGGCGTGCTTCCCGGGTTTTTCCCCACCCGGAACGCAAAACCGGCCGTTCCAAACAGGCTGACAAAATACTTTCCCTCCGGCTGCAGCTCCCACTCATCCTCCAGCTTCAATTCCTCAAACCCGCATTTTTGCAGTTCATCCCTGCAATGCGCCATGACATGAGACGGCGTCACCCCGGCCTTTATCATCTTGAACAATTGTTCCATCTGTCTTTACCCCATTTCCATCTTTCGTAATGTTGTTTCAATCCATACCAGTAGTTTCATGCGTGTGGCTTTCATCCGTGTATTGAATATCTGACAAGCCTGACAGCTTTACAGCCAGACCATTTCATTCGGGAATGTCCTCAATCTGCCAGTCAATCGGCTCCAGTCCATGCTCCTCAAGAAACGCGTTGGCCTGGCTGAAATGCCGGCAGCCAAAAAATCCCTTGTAGGCTGAGAGCGGACTGGGATGCGCCGCCCGCAGGATCAGATGCCGCGGGTTGGAGAGCCTCGCCGCCTTCTGCTGCGCCGGCCTTCCCCAGAGCAGGAATACGATAGGCCTGTCCTGCGTGTTCAAAATATCCATGACCGCGTCCGTAAACTGCTCCCAGCCGATTCCCCTGTGGGAATTGGCCTGATGGGCGCGCACCGTCAGCACACTGTTTAACATCAGGACGCCCTGGCTGGCCCATTTTTCCAGATACCCGTGATTGGGAATCCTGCAGCCTAAGTCATTATGCAGCTCCTTGTAAATATTCTGCAAAGACGGAGGAATTGCCACGCCGGGCTTCACACTGAAGCACAGGCCATGCGCCTGTCCTGTATCATGGTATGGATCCTGGCCGATGATCACGCATTTTACATCCTTTAGAGGGGTGAGATGAAATGCGTTAAAAATATCATCCGCAGGCGGATAAACCGCAAATCTGCCATATTCCTCATTGATCTTCAGATATAAAGACCTGTAGTATTCCTTCCTGTATTCCGGCTTTAACGCCTCCGCCCAGTCATTCGTAATCTGTGACATTGTAGATACCCTCCCATCCTTTGTTCTTTTCCTGACGGCTTCCGTAAGATAGTTCATTTACATTTCAAACGGCTCATCCTCCGGAAAAATACACAGGAGATCCCCCGCCATATAGGGAACCTCCTGCTCCTTCGGATAAAGCGCCACCCTCTTGTCCCCGCCCTGCAGGCTCGGAACGGAATCCCTTCCAAGATAGAGCTCCTCCATCGTGATCTCCGCCTTTTTTCTGCCCCTGCAGTCATACAGCTGGTAACGGTCCCCAAGCGTACCCGTTCCCCTGGCCACAATTCCCTCCAGCTTCATGCACATCGCTTCCCCATTCGGCTCCAGATACGCCTCATTGATATAGCAGAGAAACTGTGCCCTCTGATGCAGCTCAAATACCCGCTGATACGCCTGCTGCCCGGCCGCGTTTTTTTTCCTTCCAAACATCCCGACACCTCTCCGGTTTTATTACAATTTACTGAATAACATACCGGCAGGCCGTCATGTTGACTTCTTAATATTACTCTCAAAGCTGCGGATCAGTTCCCGCGCCGCCTCCTCGTCTGCCGTCGTGATCCTGATGATGAGCTCCTCCATCAGCTTCGCCTGCTCCGCCGGCAGAGTATGCATGGTCTGCCGGAGATTATACACATAATCCTCCACCCGCTCCGAAAAAACCAACACGATATCCTTGGAATAAAAGTCCATCTGCATGGAATACCCGCAGCCCGGCCAATCGTAATCCGTGCTCTCCTTCGACAGGCGGGCTGCCTTTTCCATGAACAGCTTTCCAAGGGGCGTTCGGCCTATCAGGTCATCCAGCGTAATGCCATGAATCCTCAGATCCGCCCTGTCCACGTGGCAGGCCACCCTGTACCTGTCCTCCTCCACAATATGCATCCTACTCCTCCCCTTCTTCTGCCGACGAGGGCTTGTCCAAATCTGCCTCCTGCTGCTCCATCCTGCGCTCCTTATGGGACAAAAGCCATGGCAGGATCTCCTCCTCGTATAAAAATGTAAAGATCGCCGCCACAGGCATGGCCAGCAGAATGCCGACAACGCCGAACATCTTGCCTCCGACAATAATGGTGATCAGGATCCATACTGCCGGAATTCCCAGCGTGTTGCCGAACATCTTGGGCTTTAAGATATATCCGTCAAACATCTGCAGGATAAAGGTAAATGTCAGAAAGACAGCGGCGTGCTTCGGTTCGCCCAGCACCAGAATGATGCCGCCGACTCCGGCTCCGATCAGCGGGCCAAAGGTCGGGAGCAGGTTCGCCACGCCAACCACCACAGAGATCAGCACAACATAGGGAATCCGGAAGATCAGCATCAGTACCGCGTTGATGCTTCCGATAATCAGCCCGTCGATCAGGGACCAGCCGATATACTGTGTCAGGATGTCATGGCATCTCGTCCAGAATACCGTCCTCTTCTCATAGGTCTCATCTGTCAGGGCCGCATGGCGCAGGCGGTTCACGCTGTCAATCATGTTCTTCTTATCAAGCAGAAAATAAACCGCAAGGATAAAGCCGATCACGATATTGAAGGCTCCCATGCCCAGATTGTAGGAGGCGCTGATCAAGGTGGACAGGTTGCTGGTCAGGTTTTTGACAAAATCATTCAGGAACTTGTCCCAGGAAGCTGTCAGGCCTGAAATGTTCAGGTTCATCTTGGCGGCAAGATCTGACACCTTGCCGATGTAGCCCTGAATCGTCTCCCGGTAGGAATCCATGTTGGCAAGAATTCCCTCAAAGCTGCTGCCCAGGGACGGGATCAGTGTAACCGGCAGCATCACAAGCACAAGAAGCACCAGTATGAGCACCAGCACGACCGATATCGTATGCCTGTTCTTTTCATTTTTGATGTGGTAGAACAGATTCTTCTCGATCAGGTTTACCAGAGGATTGATCACATAGGCGATCACAATGCCGATCAGCACCGGAAATACCGCCTGATACAGGAAAGAAAGCCCTTTGCTGATCTGTGGAAGATTAAACAGCAAAACCGCAAGGAGCACAGCCGCGCAGGCAGCCACCGTATAAGACACCCACCGAAGCTCCAGAAGCTCCTTCCATCGGTTCACCCTGCGGTTTCTCTTTCCCTGTACCCGCACATGCACCTCCGGCTCCAGCGTGATCTTCTGTTTTGGCCTTTGTACCGTTTTCTCCCGTTCCCTGTTTTTGTTCTGTTGACTCTGTCCTGTCCTTCGCGATGACATATCCTGTCTTCCCTCCATTCTACGGCAAAACAATCCCTATTTTAATCTCTTGACATCCTTTTGTTCCACAGCCACCAGCATGTTCATTCCCTCCTCAAAGGGAAGGGCGGGATCCACAAACCCCCACGCCCCGTCTGTGCCCTCGACAGCGACCACGTTCATGTTGTATTTCCGGCGCAGATCCAGATCCAGCAGGCTCTTGCCGATCCATTTCTGCTTTGGCTTCATCTTGATCAGGCAGAAATTTTCATCCACAGAAAAGAATTCCAGGAAGGAGGATGAATTCAGGATCCGCGCGGAGCGCATTCCCATCTCCTTCTCCGGATTGATGATCCGGTCCGCCCCTACCCTTGTCAGAATGGCCGCCATCCGGTCTGTGGAAGCCTTGGCCACCACCATCGGCACGCCGTACTCCTTCGCTATCATCACGCACATGATGCTGGCCTCGAGGTCGCAGCCCATCGCGACTACGACAATGTCCATGTTGCCGATGCCGAGCTCCTTGACCTCCTCCTCGTTGGCCAGGTCAGCCACCACAGCAACCGCAGCCTTTTTGGAATACTCCTGAATGGTATCCCTGCTGTTATCCGCCACCAGAATATCCACGCCCATATCGTACAGCGTGTCTGCCAGGCTCTTTCCGTATTTTCCAAGTCCCAGTACCGCAATCGATTTATTCATACTCCACCTTCTTATCATTCCAATGATCTTTGTATCTGCTCAGCAGGTGAAGCTTAAGCATCCTGATTCACCCGCTTCATGATTTCATGCACTGTTTTTGACACGGTCTGCGCGGCAAATGCGCAGACCTGCCGGGCATCTGCCGATCTTTCCCTGTCATCCGACATAGAACCTTCCCTCCGCAAAGCTGATGCTGTTCTTGGATGGAGCTGCCTTCGTAAAAAACAGCGCCATGGAGATCGGTCCGATCCTGCCCAGATACATACACGCCACGATCAGCAGCTTGCCGACGGTATTCAGGTTCGGCGTAAGCCCCCTGGTAAGCCCGACCGTTGCCAGCGCGCTAACCACTTCAAACAGGCCGTCCTCCATCTGCACATCGTTGGTGGCAAGCAGCAGCGTTTCAAATACCAGCACCGCGCCAAAGCTCACCGCAATGATCGCCGCAGCCTTACGCATCATATCCTCCGTGATCCTCCGTGAGAACACTACCGTTTCCGTCCGGTTTCTGACAAAGGATACCGCGTTCAGGATCACTATGAACATAGTGACCGTCTTTACGCCGCCCGCTGTTCCCACAGGCGAGCCTCCGATGAACATCAGAAAATATGCCGGTATGCAGAACGCCCTGGTAAAATTCTGCTGCGGAATCGCCACAAAGCCCGCTGTACGAAGCGTGACGGACTCAAACAGGCTGTTCAAAAGCTTGTCTCCAAAGCTCATCTGCCCGATAGTCGCCGGGTTATCATACTCCAGGATCAGTATAAGCAGCGCTCCGCCAACAAGCAGCACAAAGGTCAGCGTCAGCACAAGCTTCGTATGCTCCCTCCACCTCGCCGCCATACGAAATAGGGAGAAGCCATGCCCGAGTCCATTCCTAAATGATGTATATAGATCAAA
>CAMHJT010000146.1 GCA_946185495.1 uncultured Clostridiaceae bacterium
CCAGCTCCTGCCGCATGGCCGCGCAAAACGCCGGATGGTAGTAAATGTCCGGATCATCCCCATCTGATGTATTCTGCTCCCGCTCTCCATCGACATCCTGTGCCTGCAAGCTGTCCGGATCCTTCTTCCCTCCGCATTGGGTAAAACTCCAACCCGTTCTTCCATGCCAGCTAATATCTTTTCATCACCGTCATCTCTTTGGTTCAAGCCTTTATTTCCTATCAACTTCATGATAATACAATTCCCTTTCCATGTAAAGCGGCAAATAATCCACCTTGATCTTATACAGAGCGGACTTGTTTGTCGTCTTGATCTCCAGCCTGCTGTCAGGCAGTTCCGAAATCATCTATAAATATTTTACTGTCAATATCATGCCATAGCCTTCCCACTGCTTTTATCTATAGTGATAGTATATCATCTTTATTATAACGTGTCTATTATTATATTTTCTTTTTAAGCAAATTTCACTTTATTTTTTTAGTACCTTTCTCACAGTTGCTAGCAGTATAAATGTTAGCCCGATACAGTAACAGGACCGGCAGCCTGCTCTGCTGCATCCTCTCACTTATCCTTTAAGCGAAGCGGTCGAAAAGGCAGTGTACGAATGCATCCAGGAAGGGATACCAAGAGAATTTTTATTGGAGCATACAGCGAAGGTGGTAAGCATGAGCATCTTTGAATACGATGAGGAACTGCATAACCAGACTCTTTATAACGAGGGTCTTGAAAATGGTCCTGCGAAAGGTCTAGCCAAAGGCACGGCAGAAGGTCTCGTTGGACTGTCACCTTCTTTCAGTACAAAGCCAGCCAACATTTTTTGTGTTTTTCCTGTTGTTTATTTTCATAATTTGTGTTATACTCTCTTTGTCTGAAGTTTTATTTGAAGTGTATGGTTTTTGATTTTCCTAATGGTGTTACAGTTCCTTTGCATGTATTTTATTTATGCAAGGTTAATATGCCAGCAGTCGTGCCTGTTACAGGGGAAGCACAGGGATACAGCCCTGATCTGACAATTTTTTGCTTCTCCCCGCTATGTCAGCATGGCCGCCGGCTTAACTCATTTTGGTAAAGGAGGAATTGTTATCAATTCAAAAAAACATACACATAAAAAATCAAAACGTTCCAAGCGCCAAACCGGCGCAAGGAAGATGACCTTTATCGACTGGATGAAGATCTATAAGGGCAGATATGCCCAGAGAAATTACAAGGACACCGTTTTCCGGATGCTCTTTAGTGACAAAAAGGAACTGCTGGCACTTTACAACGCCGTAAACGGCACCCATTACACGGATCCGGAGAAGCTGCAGATCACCACGCTGGAAGGCGCGATCTACATGCACATAAAAAATGACCTGTCATTCATACTGGACCTGAGATTGGAACTGTATGAGCATCAGAGCACGGTCAACCCCAACCTTCCGCTGCGGTATCTGCTATATGTAGCAAAAGTTTTTGAGGAGCTGGTGATCGGAAAGGATCTGTACGCACGGACATTGATCAAGCTTCCCACTCCAAGGTTCATCACGTTTTATAACGGTAGGGAAGAGCAGCCGGAACGCCTGGTGCGGCGGCTTTCAGATTCCTACCACATTACAGAAGACAACCCCAGTTTGGAGCTTAGAGTGATACAGCTCAACATCAATGAAGGGTATAATGAAAAGCTCAAGAATAACTGCCCTACCCTGCAGCAGTATATGCTGTATGTGGACCGGGTAAGAGAGTACAACCTGCTTTATCCTTTAAACGAAGCGGTTGAAAAGGCAGTGGACGAATGCATACAGGAAGGGATACTAAGAGAATTTTTATTGGAGAATAAAGCGAAGGTGGTAAGCATGAGCATCTTTGAATACGATGAGGAACTGCATAACCGGACTCTTTATAACGAGGGTCTTGAAGATGGCCATGCGAAAGGACATGCCGAGGGCAAGGCGGAAGGTCTCGCCGAGGGCAAGGCAGAAGGCGCGGATCTGAAATTAATCGAACAAGTCTGCAAAAAGCTCCAAAAAGGAAAAGGCGCCGAACAGATTGCCAAAGACCTGGAAGAAGACTTCTCTGTCATCCAAAGGATCTGTCAGGCTGCCGAGGCCTATGCGCCGGAATATGCCGAAAAAGAAGCCATCTACGAGAAAGTTTATCGGAAAGACCGGCCGCGGGCAAACAAGTCTTTTAAAAATAACTGATTACAAAAACAATTCACATCTGTTCAAAAGGTACGAAACATCCAATGAGGCCTGTGAAATCCCCGATGATGGCGCAGACCTCGTTTTTTCATGCAATTTATAACAAACAACAATAATCTTTTCGTTTTGTCGTTTACTGCGCCGGATTTTGGCTGATAAAAAGCGGCATGCATCCGGCGTGGCATCTCAATCATTCTAATTCACCCGCTGCACAGCAAGCTATACTGTTTTGGGCACAGTCTTCGCAGTGAATGCGCAGACCTGCTGAGCAGTTTCACACAATTCTTACAATAATTCCGTTATTTCTTACAACCTTTACACACGTATAAAAAAATTCGCTATAATATAAAAGCGATACTTTACATTTACACGCAAGACAGGGTAAAATAGAATTGAAAAGGAGAAAATACGCATGCTAGCAATCGGAATATGTGATAGTGATCCAGACATCATAGATGAGTTAAAGAATATTATCGCGGAATCGATCCAGTCTATCACAGACTGGCAGATCCGCATCTACAAAAACGGTGAAGAGGTGATCTCCTCCATAGAGCAGGGGAGCTTTGACTGTACCCTGTTGTTCACGGATATATTTACGGACACCAACAGCGGGATCATTGCCGCAAGATATATACAGGAGCACGAGGTTGACACCGACCTGATCTTTGTCACCAGCGCAAGGGATTATGTCTTCGAATGCTACCACTACAACACCTTTGCGTATCTCCTGAAGCCTTTATCAAAAACAGACGTACAATCCGAGCTGCTGCGGTATCTGTCTGAATACCGCTCCACCCCGAAATGCCTCAACATCTTCATTAAGGGAACCACGCGCCGGATTCCGCTGAATACGATCCTGTATCTGGAGAGTGACCTGCGGAAGGTAATTATCCATACCAGATATAAAACCTACGATTATTACCAGAAGCTTGGGGATCTGGAAGAGCTGCTAAAGAAAGATGGCTTTATCCGCTGCCATCAAAGTTATCTCGTAGCCAGCGACAAAATTACCTCTTATAACGTCAACGAATTGTATATTGATGATATCAAGATTCCGGTAAGTCGTAAATATCAGGACGGCATACGGAATCTGATGGAGACTGAAGCTGCCGCGGCAGCGGGAAACGACTGCTTTCTCACCAGCAGCATTTCCCTCAACCAGGGAAAAACCGGAGCCTTTGTCTGTGTGCAGGGTGTGTATCTTGGCGCCATTATCCGCATTAAGCCGGAGCAGAAGATCCTGATCGGCCGGGACGGAAGCGTGTCAGACATGATCGTAAACCTCCCCTCCGTCAGCCGCACCCACTGCGCCGTCACCTACCACGCCGGCCGCTCTGAATATGAGATTGTCGACTTTTCCAGCAACGGCACCTTTGTCGGCGAGGGCTTCCGGCTGGTGAAGGATGAAAAATATGTCCTAAAGCCCGGCACCGAGATCTGCTTTGGAGACCGGTCCACAGTGTATAAGCTGGGATAGCCGTCGAGTTATTTACGATAGGAGGAACGTTCCATGAACCTGATCAAATGTGAGAATGCTCATTTTTTTGACGCGGATAAATTTGTATCCTGCCCCCACTGTGCCAACGAAGCCGCAGGCATAACGCTTGCCGACCTGACAGGAAGCCGGCAGCAAGAAATAGATACCGCATCCCCGGAGGAGCCTGCAGGCATCTCGAAACCGAAGACAACCGGCTGGCTGGTGTGTACGGAAGGCGCCGCGCGCGGTGAAAGCTTCACCCTGCGGGAAGGAGAAAATCACATAGGAAGGGCGAGCCACATGGATATCCGCCTGTCCAGGGAACCCTCTGTGTCAAGAGAAAACCATGCCGTCATCACCTTTTCCCCGGAGGACAGTTCCTTTTTCCTGTCCTCTACGGAGCATCCAGACACCGTATGGCTGAACGGGATACCGCTTGCAGATCCGGCTGCCCTCCACTCCGGCGATCGGATCACTCTCGGCACCTGCACCCTGATGTTTGTTCCGCTGTGCGGCGGCAGCTTTTCATGGGAGGAAAAATGAGCACGGAAGCCACTCACATATCCCAGTCCCTGCCTGCCGGCACGGTCTTAAAAGACAATTACATAGTGGACGCCTATTTAGGCGCGGGCGGCTTCGGCATCACCTATGCCGGAACCTGCCGCTCCACCGGCGATGCCATCGCCATCAAGGAGTATTTTCCCGCCGGACTGGCAAACAGGGAATATGTGGACGGCAGGGCACGCGTCTCCTGCTTTGAGGGACAAGCCGAGCGTTCCTTTCAGAAGGGGCGCAGGCGTTTCCTGCATGAGGCGGAGATCCTGCGACAATTTCAGGAGCTGCCCAGCATCGTCTCCGTTCTGGACGTATTTGAGGAAAACGGAACTGCCTACCTGGTCTTAGAGCACATCGAAGGCATCACTCTGAAGCGTTACATTGCGGAAAACGGAGTCCTTTCCACGGAGGCGCTCCTCCCTCTGTTTTCACCGGTCATCCATGCCCTGAGCCGGGTACACAGCGCGGGGCTGGTACACAGGGATATCAGTCCCGACAACCTGATGATCGGGCTGGACAACCGGCTGCACCTCATTGATTTCGGCGCCGCCAGCTATGAAAACCTCAACGAGAGCAAGACCATGACCATTATTTTAAAGTCAGGCTACGCGCCTCCGGAGCAATATCTGACAGACGGCAGGGTAGGCTCCTGGACAGACGTCTACGGCATGTGCGCAACGCTGTATTACGCCCTCACCGGCAGCACGCCCCCGGAATCCATCCGGCGGATCCAGAATGACACCCTCCCTCCCCTCGCCGGCCGGGCGGCCATCCTTCCATGGCAGGCGCAGGCCATTCACAGGGGCATGTCCCTGCAGATCGCCGGCCGCTACAAAAATATGGAACAGCTCTATCAGGCCCTCACCACTGCGCCCGACTTAGAGGAAATGGACACGATCCGTCCGGAGCCTCCCTCCGCCGCCCAGGAACAGGCCATCCGGTCAGTCAATGGATCATGGCAGGAGCATTCTGCAGGAAATACAGACGCACCTTCGCAGCTGGACGGAAGGGACACAGCCGGCGAATCACAGACGCAGGGGTTCCGCCCTTCCTCACAGCAAGACAGGGACGCACCCATCGAATCACAGAATCTCCGTACCTCCTCACGGCAGGACAGGGACGCATCTAGTGAAACCCAGGAGCTCCGCACCTCCTCACGGCAGGACGGAAAGGACACAGCCGGAGAAACACAAAATCTCCGCACCTCCTCACGTCGAAAAGGCAGGCTCGCTGGCGCATTTCTTGCAGCGGCCGGCTGTACCGGGCTGCTTCTTCTCGGCGCATACGGCTATCTGCCCTACTGGCCGGATTCTCTTTCCCTGAAGGAGCCTTCCACTCCCGCTGCCCTGATTTCCGGCCAGGATCCTGCATCCGCCGATGACGATTCCACGGCTGATAACACACAGGACACGGGCAATGCTGCCTCCGGCACAGCGCATGTTTCCGACAGCGCTGCCACTGACACTTCGCAGCACGCGGACGGATTCACGGCTGATAACGCGAAAAATACAGACAGTTCTTCAGCCGACAGCATTTTAACCATGATCAATCTGACCGGCTATACTTTAGACGCAGCCACCAGCATCCTGGCGCAGATGGATCCCTCCATCCGGATCCAGACCACCGAAGCCTACAGCGGCGCCTACGCTTCCGGCCGGGTGATCTCCCAGAGCATCCGTGACCACATACAGTTCACGCGGGGCGGGATCGACAACATCACCCTCACCATCAGCAAGGGAGCCGCCCCCTCCGCCCGGACAGGCACGCAGACAGGCTCCGGCAAAAAGGCAGAGACCGGTAAGGATCAGGACTACAACGTGAAGGGAATCAAGGAAACGGATGATGGATATACGACGCTTCATCTGGATTAGGAACTGTTAAGAATATCCTCTGTTCATCTATCGATCATATTGATACTAAAAGGAGCAGGAAAACTTCCCTGCTCCTTTTTGTCAGGATCAGCTATAGATAGGACAGATTGAATGTTAAACCGCTTGCCATCCTCCGAGTCAATGATGTTCATGAAATTTTTGCGGATATCCGCATTTTTTTCATCAACATTTCAGGTTCATCGTTGCCAGAAGTTTCATCTGCTCCAATGCGATATAAATCATTGCAGCAAACATACATTCTGTTTTCAACCATAAATGCGGAAATAGCCTACCGCAATTATTGACAATAGGTCCTTATCCTATTCTTCCTGTCCCGTCAGATGATCTGATTGATATCAGCTGTTTGATTCAAAAAGATTTGATTCAAAAACAAGAATATTTGCTAAAATTATCTTGCACTTTTGAAGCAAATATATTATAATTATTTTAAAGCAAATGACATTTCATAAAAGTGTATGTGTGAAAATAATCTAAGAGTATCG
>CAMHJT010000147.1 GCA_946185495.1 uncultured Clostridiaceae bacterium
ATGATAATGGATTCATTTACTTTTCTCGATAAGGCTAACATATCACTCACCTGCCTTTTCTTTCATCTTCTGCACCGCGTCATACACATTGTACTTGACAGGGTAGTCCTCGTTCTCCACGATGAGCTGCACGCCCTGCCTCGTCACGGTGTTGATAATAAAGGGAGCCTTCATGTTCGCCGTCACCTTCGTCATATCGGACGGCACCGTCATGGCCAGCAAAAACAGCAGATCCTCGTCCGCGGGATTACCCAACGCCGCCAGCAGGTCGTCGTCGATCATCGGCGCGTACTCCTTCATGATCGCGAGCGGGTTTACCACCGGAAGCGCCAGCACCGGCTCATCCAGGGACTGCAGCCAGCTGATCCGGGCCTCGCTCTCGTCATCCACATCAAACAGGATCGCATACTTCGTAAACCCCTCAAATCCTATGATTCCCTTCGGAAATTCGAGGATCTTGTCGTCATCCAACTCTACTTCCCCAAAAAATTTTGTCTTAACAACCATATATCCTTCTCCTTCTTTCTATATTGTAGGCGATAAGTAATTGCGAAACTCAAAAATTTAGATTACGACTCCCAGCAGGATATATGTTTTTTCGCCGGCATCAAAAATGTTAGCCGTAACCACTCAGCAAGTCTGCGCATTCACTGCGCAGACTGTGCCAAAACAGTATATTTTGCCGCGCAGCGGGTGAATTAGGATGCGCCAGCTTCACCCACTGCGTAACTGCTTGGCACCTGCTAAGCAGTTAACGTCAGCCAAGAAAAAATATATATCCTGCCGGGAGCCGGTCCAAAGAGTACATTGTTTCGCAATAACCCGATTACAGGTAATCAAGCAGCGTCTTCTTGATCACGCTCGCCGTCGTGGACAGCGACGCCTCATACACAAGCTCCGACTGGTACATCTCAATCGCCGCCTCCTCCGTCTCGATATCCTCATTGGAGGACTTGAGTTCACGAAAATTCGCCAGCTGCTCCGTCACGCGCGTCTCAATCAGCTCCAGCTTGGAATAAGTGGTCGCCACCCTGGCCTGCACCGTTCCAACATCCTCCATGAAGTTCTGGAAGTTCGTCATGTTATTACCGAAAAGCTTCTGCATCGTCTCCGACTTCATGGAAAGCTCCGTATTCGCGTCCTCCAGCATCCGGTCAATGCGCTGCACTGCCTCCGCGCTGTTCTTGTACTGTGGATCCTCCCGCATGATCTTAAGCCGCGCGATATTGTCCTCCACATCCTGCACATCCTGCACTGCCCGTGCAAGGTCGTTGATCTTGTTGCCCATGTCGTGGGTAATGAACTCATTGCCCTCAGCATTTACCGTGATGTACTGGTTGAAATTCACCTCATACTGGATTTTCTGCCCGCCCGGATTCATCGTGAACTTTGTATCCTTCACTGAGCCATCCATCTGCCTCTGGTGCATGGTGCAGTCAAAATACATCTCCGGCCGCAGGTCACCAACCGCAAAATTCGTCTTGGAATAATTGACTTCTATATTCTGGGCATTCTTTACCGAGTTATACACATCCTTCCCAAAGATCAGCTCCCCGGTCTCCGGTATAAAATGCACATCGTTATCCCCCACCTTATAATACTCCTCAGATTCCGAGGACTTCAGCGTGGTCGCCAGAATAAAGCTCTCCTGGTCATCTGCCGCAGTCATCTTGATGGAAATGGACTCATCGCTTAAGTTGTTATACGCAAGCCGGATCCGGTACACGCCCTCCTGCTCCGGTATCTGGTACGCCTTGCTGCCGTCTAAGTAGGCATCCAGATCGTTCGCCTTCACCTCGTTCAACACAACATTCCGCTCCTCAAAAGCAGTTGGCGAAATGTTCTCCGCAATGTCATAGGAAATGCCCTTCCTCGACTCCGCATCCTGGAACACCAGATTCGTCTCCGTCTTAAATCCGGAAAACAGATACCGTCCCGCATAGGTGCTGCTCCCCTCCCGGTAGATCGCGTCCTTTAAGGACTGCAGCTCGTTGACGATCGTCTTGCGATCCTTGGTCTGGAACGGATCATTCGCTCCCTCTTCACAATAATAGTACACATCCTGCAGCCTGTCAAAGACATTCTGGATCGAGGACTGCGTAGTATCCACCCAGGACTTCGCGTCCTGTACATTCTTGGTCTTAAACTGGTTTAACTGGTCACAGGTGGTCCGAAGCTTCAGCGCCCGGATCGCGATGACCGGATCATCCGAGGGCGCGGAGATCTTCTTGCCGGTGGTCACCTGCTGGTTCAGGTCATTCACCCGCTGCATCGCTTTCTGCATATTCCGAAGGGACCCGCTCGTCACCATCTGATTTGTAACTCTCATTTTATCACTCCTTCTTGTTCCATACCCGCCGCCAGTACACAGGTTTCCGTCAGTGTTTCATCCACAGCGCAGGGCTATCTGCAAACGCCGGTCCTTGGTGAGCTGACAAAGGAAGCGAACCTAGTACCGCTGCGTTTGCAGCTAAACGCAAGTGAGCCCGAAGCGTGGATGAAATACTGACGGAAACCGTCCGGTATCACTCACCCCCCATCACCCCGTCTGATTGATCAGCTTGTCATAGATCTGGTTCATCACCGAGATCACCTTGCTGGCCAGATTATATCCGTTCTGATATTTGACCAGATTGGCGGCCTCCTCATTGGTATCCACCGAAGAGATGGAAAGCCGCTGGTTATTGATCGTATTCGATACCTCGTTCATATTTTTTGAAAAGGAATTGTATTTTGCCGTATCCACCGCAAGTGAGGTGGAGATAGACTGCAAAAACTGTGCCGGCGTGCCCTGCGCGAACATGCTCCGGTCACTCATCCCGTAGATTACCTTGTCCAGCACTCCCCTGGCATCAATGTCGTTCTGGGCGATATCATCCCAATAGGACACCACCAGCCTGGACTGATCCGCGAGAATATCCTGATTCACCGACCAGTTAAGCGCCGTCAGCTTGTAATAGCTGGACTCCCCGGAATTCCTGTAGATCGGCTCCACATCGGATGTCAGTACATAGTCCTTCCCCTCCGGATTCACCGTGGTGAAAAAGTCCAGTCCCGGATCCCCGTTGGCATCCACACCGGTCGTAAACAGGTCGTTCATGTAGTTGGAAAAGGTCCTGACAAATTCGTTGAGCTGCGTCATATAATAGGGAATCCCCTTGCAGTCAATCCTCGTCCCGACAATGGCCTCTTTGCCGATATCCTGTGCCGTATTGAAGGAAGCGGGATTCCGCTTGCCATCCTCGCCCCGCACCGTCACGTTCTGGAATACAAAATCATTGAGATTGCCCTCCTCATCATAGACGGCCTCCCAGCGCTCATAATAGTAATCCTTGCAGTTTAACGTAATCGTGCCCTGCGGCGGAAGGTTGAGCTGGTCCAGGGAAACAGGCTTATCCAGATGCACTGTCGCCGTGGAGCCATCATCGGTTCCCATCGTCATCCTGGAGATAGTGCCGGCAAACGGATTCATGTTGTTGCCGTCCCTCACCTCAAAGAGCCCCTTGATCTTGCCCGTCAGATTGACATTATTGAAATCAAACTTTTCCCCAACCGATCTCTTGAGCCCTACCCAGTACACATCATAGAGACCATCCACATCATTCTGGTTGAGTTTCTCCTCCCTGGCCACTACGCGGAGCTGCCTGCACTCCATCTCATCCACCAGCAGCTCGTTGCCGATCCGGACCTCATACCGGAACGCGCCGGATTCTACCGCATTATCCCCGTATCCGTACATCAGGGGCACCTCATTGACCTTCACCGTCACCAGCTCGGAGAGCTGATCCACCAGTGCTTCCCTCTGATCCCGCAGGTCATTGGCGTTGCCACCCCTGGTCTCTATATTCATGATCCTTTGGTTCAGCGTATATACCTGCGAGGAAATGGAGTTGATCGTGTCCACATGGATCGCGATCTCATTGTTAAGCTCCTCCTGCACATTCTGGTAATCGATCCCCAACTCATTGATCAGGTCCGTAAAATTGTTCGCCGCCTGGATGAACTGGGTGCGGTAAGTGGCATCCCCGGGATTGGAAGCCAGATCCTGCATGGCATTACTCAGATCAGACAAAAGCTTCGTATAGCCCGACTCAGACTGCATCTCATTCAGATAGGTCTGGAGCTGGTCCAACTGATCCCGGATCCCTTCGTACTCGCTGAACTTCGCGTTGGACGCCCTGTACTTCGCGTCATAATATACATTCCGGAGCTGGTCGATTCCCGTCATCTGCACGCCGGTTCCCATCATGCCATAGGCACTATACGTCCGGACAGCCTCTCCTGCCTGCGCGTTCACCACCTGCCTAGAGTACCCCTTTACATCCGCGTTGGCAATATTGTGGCCGGTTGTATTCAGATTGCTCTGGTAAAAAGACAAACCCGTCAGTCCGGTATTCAATCCCAAAAATGTGGATGGCATAATCTCACTTCCTCTCTACTTATCCTAGCTTATTTAAAAGGTGCTCCACCATCTCCGACACCACCGTAAAATATCTGGAGGACGCGTTAAAGCCCTGCTGAAACCGAATCAGGTTGCTCAGCTCCTCATCCGTCGACACGCCCACCACGGTCTGCCGCTGGATCTCCAGCTCCTGCACCGCCTTGTTCTGCGATTCCGCAATCCCCTCATACATCTGGCCCCTGTTGGCAAAATCCCCAACCATGTCCTTGTAATAGCCCATAAAATTGCTGACCAGCAAGCTGTTAGGGCCAATGCTGGCAAAATCCTCATCCCACATATGGATCAGCTGATCCGCCGCGCCCTGCAGCTCCTCATTCATCGTATTGGTCAAGGGCAGCAGGCTTGGATTCTTCAGCAACGCGTCATTGACCTCAAGATTGCCCAGCGTGTAAAGAGAAAAGAAATTCTGTTCATTCTCCTCATTGTACACCTTGACTTTTTTGGGACTGCCGTCGGCAAGCGTCACTTCCTTCTCCGTATAGCGGTCCACGGTAAAACGCTTAAAAAGCTCCGTTCCCTGTACGAAATTGGAGTCGCCCATTCCATATCCGGCCGCCTCCTCATCCAGCACCCTGATGGTGCGGATATTGCCCATCTCGTCCTCTATCTCCAGATCCTTATTGGGACAGAGAATGTCATTCACCCTTGTGACAATACCATGGATCAGCCTGTCAAACTGCGCGATCATATTGTTGACCGTGTATGGCTCCAGGTAGGTATTGTAGTACTCCTTCTGCTTTGTGAACTCCGCATACTCATTCTGGTACTTCTCATACTCTGTCGCGTAATCCGCCATGGCCTGGTTGTATTCCTTATTTGTCGCATAGTTATTCCGAACCGGCCGGACCGGGCCCTCCGGTGCAACCGGAACATCCGTATATTTCGCAATCCAGTCGCCCCTGGACAGGATGATGCCCTTCAGGGAACCTGTATCCGTCTTGTCCTCCGCGTTGGGCGCATAATACAGGTTAAACACCTCATCCTTATCATTCGACCAGATCGGGATCTCATACTCGCAGGAGTCACTGATCTGCCGCACCTCCATCTCATATGTCTCACACAGACTCACAAGCGGGCGTCCCTCCACATAGACCTCCACCATGCCTCCGGACAGCTCAATGCTGCTGGTGGTAATGATTCCGGACAACTCGTCGATCAGCGCGTCACGCTGATCCCGGAGATCATTCGCACTCTCTATGCCTCCACCCTCCACCTTGCAGATCTTCTGGTTCAGCTTGAAAATGTCCTCCGCGATATCATTGATCCGCTTCACCTGATCCTCAATCTCCTTGTTGAGATTCATCTGATAGGTGGTGAGCTGTTCATAAATCTGGTTAGCCTGCTCCACAAATGTCACCGCTGTCGCAATAAAGGAACTTCTGGTGACAATGCTGTTGGACTCCTTCTGCAGCTCCTGCGCCGCCGACCACAGATTCTGCATATGCGTGCGGAAACTGCTGTTATCCATCTCTCCAAAGAACTGCTCTGTCTCCGAAAGCACATTATATTTTGTCTGGTAAAACTGCTCCCTTCCAAACTCCGCCCGGTAGGACCTGTCCACCAGATTGTCCCGCACCAGCCGGACATCCGCAATCTTCGTTCCAAGGCCGGACTGGTTCCAGCCCTGTTTCGCGCTCATATTGATATTCACATAACCAATATCGGAAAGGAGCACCTGCTGCCTGGAATATCCCGGAGTATCCGCGTTCTGAATATTGTGGGCAGTCGTATTCATCGCATATTGATTGGACTGCAGTCCTGAAACTCCTATATAAAAATTACCCATTGTTCCCGGCATCTCATCGTCCTCCTGTCTTACTTCCGGTCACTGCTTCGCGTCAAAGGATGACCGTTTCCTGTCTTTTCCGGTCACTGCTTCGCGCCAAAGGATGACCGTTTCCTGTCTTTTCCGGTCACTGCTTCGCGCCAGAGGATGACCGTTTCCTGTTTTTTCCGGTCACTGCTTCGCGCCAGAGGATGACCATTTCCTGTCTTTTCCGGTCACTGCTTCGCGTCAAAGGATGACCGTTTCCCTCCCAGCGTCGCGCCGCTGTAATTCCCCCTGTTATAATTTGCCGTCTCCGGCGCCTGATCCAGCGAGCGGATCAGGTTGATGGAA
>CAMHJT010000148.1 GCA_946185495.1 uncultured Clostridiaceae bacterium
TGGGCAGCCAGGATCTTCTGTGTCATTGTCATTCCCATTTTTTTCACTCCTTCTTTATTTGTTACCGTCCGTTCACTGCGAAACGATACACATGTTCCATCAGTTTAGTGCGTAATTTATTCGCGCATCAACAAAACAATGTTTGCATTATACCATAAAACAAGATATAATAAAAAAATATATATATTGCATACTTATCATAACATTTGGTTATATTTTGGCCAAACAGGAGATTTTTATCATGGAGCAGAATCTGAATCTTTACAAAATATTTTATGAAACGGCAAACCAGGGCGCCATCAGCAAGGCCGCAGATGCGCTCTATATCAGCCAGCCCGCAGTTTCCAAATCTGTCAGCCGTCTGGAAGAAATGCTGGGGCATTCCCTGTTTATCCGCAGCAAAAAGGGGGTTCGCCTGACGGCAGAGGGAGAGATCTTATACAGCCACCTGCAGCAGGCTTTCCAGTCCATTGATACCGCAGAGCGCACCTTAAAGCGCATGGATGCGTTTGGCATGGGACAGCTTCGCATCGGCGTCTCCACCTCGCTTTGCAAACATATCCTGCTGTCTTACCTGCAGGATTTCATCATCGGGCATCCCCATGTCAAGATCTCCATCGAGTGCAATCCCACCTTCGAGACGCTGGCGCTTCTTCGCCAGAACAAGCTGGACATCGGACTGATCTGCGAGACACCCCTGGATAAGGGGCTTCAGTTCGCGCCCTTGCACACCATCCATGACACCTTCGTCGCGACCCAGACCTATCTGGACAACCTGTTCCTGCGTGAAGGGGAGCTGTCCTCCCTTCCAAGGCAGCACAGCCTGCTGCCGGTTTCACAGGAACGGCCTGCGCACGCTGACCATCCGAATGACGCCCTAGATTCCGAGTCTGACAGATCAAGCGTTTCCCATGATGGCTCCATCGGCGCTTCCCATGATGGCTGCACCACCCCTTCCCAGTCTGACCGCACCAACGTTTCCCATGATGGCGGCACCGGCGCTTCCTGGGCTGACGGATCAAGCCCCGCCCCCATCCGGAATCTTTCCGGCGTGCTGCTTTTCTCGGAACCCGCCAATTTCCACCCGAACAATGAATGTGATGAACCAGATTATGATTTCAGTGAAAAAGAAATTCTGGAGAAATCCAATCTGATGCTGCTCGACCGGGATAATATCTCCAGAATCTTTATCAACGAATATTTTTCAAAATACCAGATCCAGCCAAGGCAGATTCTGGAGATCAACAATATGGACCTGCTCATCGATTTCGCTGCCATCGGCATGGGCGTCGCCTGCGTCGTGCGCGAATTTGTCAGCTCCTATCTGGACAGCGGACAGGTCATCGAGCTTCCTCTGGAATACCCCATCCCGGAGCGCGTGGTCGGACTGGTATATCCAAAGCAGGGCCTGTCATCAGCAGCGAAACAATTCCTGTCCACCTGCTTCTGATCCTTGCTCTCGCGGTACCCGCTGCTTCCCTTTGCGCTCACGGTACCCGTTGCTTCCCTTTGAATTCACGGCACCCGCTGCTTCCCTTTGCGCTCACGATACCCGCTGCTCCCCTTTGTGCTCACGGTACCCGCTGCTTTCCCTGCGGCTTTTGGATCGTTCCCTGTCTTTTGCTCCCTGCCGTCTGATCGCTTTTCACCTGTCCGGTATTCTTTGCAGGCTCTTTCCTGTTTTTCTTAGCTTCCATCCGGGCGAGGGCCTTTTGGAGGCATACCGTCCTGTAATCCTCATACAGCGATGTGAGCTGCTTTTCATTCGGAATCGCGACGCCGGCGCTCTCATGGAGATTTATCCTCTTCAGCTTCGGAAGCGCCTTCTGGTAAAACTCCTCAAACTCCTCCGATTGCAGGAGCTTGTCAATGGACTTTTTCACAGGCTCTGCCTCCAGATGGTCCAGGCAGTCAAGCTGATCCTGCTCCATCTCATTTGGCACAACAAGCTTCACAAGCTCCCGTTTTTTCAGCACCATCTCCGACGCAATCGCCTTCTTTAGCAGATCATCATCCTTCCCAAGCTCTTTTACCCCAAACTGTTTTTCAAGCTTCTCCTTAAACGCCGGCTTGTCCTCGTCCTTGATTCCATGAATTCCAAAGCCCAGCGCGATCACCGTCCTGAAAAAGGCCTCTGCCTTCCGCTCTGCTCCGGCCTGCGAAGCGCTGCAGCTATGATATTTCTTCACTGCTTCCCCGATCTCCACCAGTGTACGGCTTACATGATTCCGGTACAGGTTGTTATGCCTCCTCTCCTGTTCCGTGATCCGCTCCTCACTGTTCAGATATTTTTTCTCCTGGTCTACCGCCTTGTCAAGATGAACCAGCTTTTTATTCTGGTAATCGTGAAGTTCCCCCATCCTCCGGTCCAGCTCGTCAAATTTTTCAAGCTGGCTGCTCAAAAATTCCCGGCATGCCATGGCGTCGCGGAACCTGCGCTCCGTTCTGGAGGGCTCATGTGCGCCCTTCTGTTCCCTCCATTCCTCCCCCTTTTTCTTGTTCATCTTATAGTATATATAATCGTTGACGAGGCTTAATGTCTCCCGCATCTGTTCCCTTAACTGATTCGGATCATCCCGCCGCCTTCCGAACAGCGGGCCGCTGAAGGACTGAAGGTTTTCCTTTAAGCTCTCCATGGACTGCAGCATCCTGTCATATCCTTCGGAGCTGCCGCCAAAGCGGGTATCCCGCTTCAGATCCCTGATCAGCTCGTTCATCCTTCCGACGCTGCCGGCTGTAAGCTGGTATGCGGTTTTCTCGCAGGCATCCTTTTTCCGGTTCGCGACCTGCTCTACTGCCCGTTTCCCGTCCGACAGGGAAAAAACGGTGCAAAACAGGTTTCTGCTGCCGTTTTTTCTTGCCACAGACAGATCATCCCGTATGGAAAGCCCGTTAAGCTCATCATCCTCCACGATCTTGATCGTGTCCGGGATCAGATATCCCTTTTGATATCCCTCCTTGTACCGCTCACTGTCCGCCTTGATCTTATTCTGCAGGTTTTCCAGGCGGCGCTTCATGTTATCAAGCTCCACAGCATTTAATTCATAGCCGTAAAACATGGATTTCAGCCGTTCGCCATCCATATTCAGGATCCTTGCCGCCATACTGCCCGTGATCACTCCCATATCCTTGAGCCCCACCTCAGACATTCTTACCTGTTCAAGCTCATTTTCTCCAAAGGAGGAATCGTTATCGATCCCGCAGACCGAGGATAAGACCACGCTCCCATCCTTCTTCCTTTCAAACTGATAGAGCATGTTGCCCCTGTGCCGGTCCGGATTTCCGCAGAGATAATCCAGGATCTGCAGGTCTGCAAGCTGTTTTTTCAGCTTCAGGCTGTCAAAGCTTCCCTCTGTCGCAAGCAGCATAGGGCTGTTTTCATCCAGCTTATTGACATCATAGCCCTTCGCCTCCTTCATGAAGGTTCCTTTGATCTCTTTCCCGTCAATCGTAAGCTTCATGTTCTCCGCCGGGGCGATCAGCTCCGGACATCCCAGAAGCTCAGCCATCCTGCTCATGGCCGCATTTCGCCGGTTGACGTTTCCGTTTGGCTTAAGCCCGATGGCCTCATTGATCGCCACCTTGTTTTTTGCCGAACACAGGGTTCCCATCAGATCCAGAAAGATATTTAGCTTCTTGGGAGTATCGATATAGGTCATGATGGGTATGTCCGTATTTTCACGAAGGGTATTCACAGTGTCATAATATCCGCCCATCGCAAGCTGTTCTTTACGTGAGATCAGCTTTCCAACCAGCTCCGAAGCGGAAGCCGTCCTGCGCTCATTAAAGGATCGGCGGATGGCAAGCAGCATATCGTCCTTGATAAAATCCGCGTCCTTTCCGTATTTTTTGCGTACAGCCGCCATCTCCTCTTCCACCAGAGACGCAGAGGGCGCATGATTATCCGGCGTAAAATAGCCTCTCACCGACTTGCCTTCCGCGTCCTTGACCGTCACGGGAATACGCTCGTTCTGGTTCCCCTTATCCCCGGTCTGCGCCGCCTCCGTCACCGTCAGGTCGTATCTGACACGTGACTGTTCGTACAGCTCATGCAGATCGATCTGCCCGCCTTCCTTCTCCGCCCTGCTGCAGGCGTTTAGATCCTTGCTCAGGGTATTGGCAAGCAGATCATAGACCTCCATCTCCTTTCGCAGCCGGCTGCTTTTGCTGCGCAGCCTTTTCTTCTCGGATTTTTTGCTGCTGTATCTGATCTGCATTGCCAGATGCTTTCTCTCCTCCTGCACGGCCATCGTTAGCTTATGCAGCGTGTCAATGGTTTTCTCATACTGGGAGGACAGCTTCGCGATCTGCTCCGGGGAAAGGATCCCGTTATCCGGCATTGCCCTCCTGTTCCCCGATTCATCCAGAGGACTCATCTCGCGGATCAGCTGGTTAAGCTGTTTAAATTCCTCCGCACAGCCTTTCTTATGTGTGTAAAATGGATCCTCCCTTTCCGCATTCTGAAAGATCCCATATTGCTTGAGATATTCCTCTCTCCTCTTTTTCAGTCGATCCAGTCCCGGCATTCCTGTTCACCTCACTTGTCTTATCAGTATCCTAATCTCTATCATCCTTTTTTATTTGCGCATCAGTACATCCCTTGTCTCTGACACCTTCTTACGGCTTGCGGCCGCATCCCGTCTCCGGATCTCTGTCGCCGATAAATTGGAATTTGCAGTCATGCCATTGAGTGCCGCCATATTCGCCAGGGAATCCGGCTTCGCAAGCTTCGTCCGAAGCTGCGCAGCCGGCATCTTATCAAGGTCTGCCGTCTTTGCGGCATTCCACACCTCCTGTTTCATCGTTTCCAATACCTTGTCACTGCTTAAGTTTTCCACAGGATCCGCGGATCTGTTCTTCAAAAAAATCTCATGGGTCTTACATGCGTAGGTTTCATTCCACTCGCGAAAAGCCGTTTTTTCCTCTTCGATAGCCTTCTTTTTTTCCTCCCCCTGTAAATTCCCGTTTTCCAGCTCCACCAGCTTTTCTGCATGCTGCCGGCTTTTCTCTGCGTAATACGTATTCCAAGGCTCGATCTCTTTTTTGTATTCCTCGCTGTTTACTGTCTTTGTCTTCGCGATTCCGAGCCCCCCATTGATGACCCTGACCATCAGGACCGACGTAATGATCTCCTGACTCTCCTGCGGCGTCAGTTCTCGTCCGTCACGCTGCGCCTGTTCCAGTTTTTCCTCCTGCTCCCGGGCATTCGCGTAGATTTCCCCGGCCCTCGCGATTCCCCTCGCGTAGCGGAGATCCCGCTCCGTAACGCCGGCTCCGGTCACAAATTTTTTTAGCTCCCTGTCATCCTCCAGCATCGTCAGGATCTGCTTCGCATACATTCCGTTTACAACAAAGCGGTCCTCTTCCAACCCCTCACACAGGGCTGCCTCTCCCGTGATCTGTTTGATTCCCTTCGCAAGCACTTCTGCCAGCAGGTTTTTGTTTCCTTCCCTATATTCCTTTCGGATATCCTTGATATAATCCTCGATCTCATCCAGGCTGTAATCCTGTTTCCGCGGCACAGGCACGCCTTCTTTTTTCGCCTTCTCCTCCCAGACTGCTTTCTCTGCCGGAGAGCCCTCATTGACAAGAGAGACACTGTAAAGGATCGCCGGATAATTCTCATCCGTAAAAACCTCCCGCGGCTGCGTCATGCAGGCGTTAAACGCATTCCGGTACTTCTCCACTGTGACAAGCTGTTTATCACTCTTTAGCATTTTATCCCGCACGACATTGACCCTGTCCACGATCTCAGAAAATTCCGCCTCCTCCGCATATGCAGACAGAATGGTCATGGCCGTGTCAAAACGGATCTGCCCGAACTCGGAGCTGCGGACACTCTTTTTACCCTTGATATATGCCTTGAGGTTTTTTATCATCTCCGTCTTCAGTTCGATGGCCCGTCCGCCGCTCTTAGCCGCCGCCGCCCGCTCATAGGCCTTGATGGATTTTAACATCCTTTCATATTCCTTGGAGTTGCTGCTGTGGAAGGCGCCATCCCCGTTTCCGGTATCCTCCAGCTTTTTGATCAGAGCCGGAAGCGCCCTCTCCTTGCCCTCGTCCTTCACAAACGCCTCATCATTGTTAAATAATTCGGATACGCCCTTGTTGGCAATAAAGCGGATGGGCTTTCCCGAATACAGCGTACTGTTGGTAAGCTCAAAGTTTTCAACAATATGTTTGTCCGACAGCTGCTGCGCCTGCTGCTTTCCCTCCGATTTCAGCCAATCGGAGATGCGCTCGGAACGCTTATTCAGATCCCCGCAATTCGCCGCGTCCACCCCAATGTCAAACAGCTCCTGATCATCCACGCCCAGATTGTCACGAAATTCCGAAAAAACATTTTTGGTCCACTGCACCTTGACCACCTTCACACAGTCAGAGAGAAATGACTCCTCAAGATTTTGCACAGCCTTCTGGTTCTTCTTCGCTTTCGCAAGATACTCCTTCACCGGAAGCTCCTTATCCTTATCATTCCTCTCATTGAGCAGAAGCCGGTCCATGACCAGATCGTTTTCCTTTGCCTGAAACCTCTCAAGGAACTTCTCCCTTTCCTCCCCAA
>CAMHJT010000149.1 GCA_946185495.1 uncultured Clostridiaceae bacterium
ACCCACGTATCTAGCTTGGAAGGCTAGTGTTCTACCATTGAACTACACCCGCATATCAGTTGAACGTCGGGGTGACAGGATTCGAACCTGCGACCTCTTGATCCCAAATCAAGCACTCTAGCCAAGCTGAGCCACACCCCGCTTCGTCATTGCCGACGCAACAATTATTATACTAGATTGTCTTGGATTTGTCAACCATTATTTTCAACTTTTTCAATATTTTCTGCCAGCCACTCATTCAACGAGCCGCCATGAGCAGTACAAATGATATATTACCATATTATTTCTGTTTTGTAAAGTGTTTTTTTAAAATTATTTATCATCCTTTTTCACTGCTCACGATCTCATCCACGATGCATCTCGGCCTTCCTTTGATCTCCTCATAAATCCTCGCCAGATAATATCCGATAATTCCAAGGCTCATCATGATTAAGCTGCCCGTGATCAGTAACAGCAGGATCACAGTTGTAAAGCCCTCCAGCGCATTGCCCGCAAACCATTTAACCAGAGACTGCGCTCCCAACACAACCGCAAACGCAAGAAACAAAAAGCCCAGAATCGTGATCAGCTGCATCGGCGCCGTCGTAAATGAGGTAATGCTGCCCACAGCGTATTTCACCAGGGAGCGGATTGACCATTTTGTCGTCCCGGAGACGCGCTCCTGCACATCAAACTCTACTGTGATGCGTTTGTAGCCCAGCCATGCGGACAACGCCCGGAAAAAGATATTCCTCTCCGTCAGGCTGGTATACTCGTCCACCACCTTCCGGTCCAGCATCTTAAAATCCGACGACCGGTACATCTCAATCCCTGTGGATTTGCTGATCAGGGAATAGAACAGCTTCGCAAAGCCCTTGTAGAAAATGCTCTCCCTGCCACGATAGCCCTTCACGCCCTCAATGATCTCATATCCCTGTTCCCAGAGCCGGTACATCTCGATCAGCTTCTCCGGGGGATGCTGCATATCACAGTCCATCACAACGCATACATCACCTGTCGCATGGGCAAGCCCGGAAAAAATAGCTGCCTCCTTGCCAAAATTTCTTGAAAATGAAAGCCCTACGATCCTGCCTTCCTTCACCCGTTCAGACAGGCTACGGATCTCCTGAAAAGTCCGGTCCCTGGAACCGTCATTCACAAAGACAAGCTCAAAATCAATATGTTCCGGCACCAGCACACTACGAATCTTCTCGTAAGCCACATCTATATTGCCTTCTTCGTTGTATGCAGGCAGTATCACTGATAACATCTCGTTCTCTCCTCATAAAAAGAACCGTTGCCACAGCAGCAACAGTCCAAAATTCAAGCATTTCAGATACATATTCAAAGTGCATATGCAAAGTGCTTATGCGGTAAGCTTCATTATTATGCCTCCCGCAGGGAATGCGGGAGGCATAGGGCTGAACTGTCAGAATTAGTCTTCCTTGGATGAAAGCTTCGCCTCTTCCTCATCATCAAAGAAATCGTCATCAAAATCATCATCGAAATCATCATCAAAGTCGTCCAGATAATCCGGCGTGAAATAGCGATATACCGCATACGCAATACCGGCGATCGCTGTAATTGCTCCGATAATGGCAAGTACCCAAAGGATTCTTCTGGTTGCCTTCTCCTGCGGATCCTCACGCTTAATCAACTCCTGAATCTTAGCCACATTAATCAAGTCATCCAAATTCTTCATTGAAATACCTTCCTTTCCATACTCATTCTCGTCCTTAGATGAACATAGAACTTATTATAGCACATTTTCTTCTCTTTTACTATATGAAAATGAAAAAAATTCCAAACTACTTTTTTGGCGTGACGTGACAGTTCACCCTATGACTGATCTGTTACGGTACAGCAGCATTCCCCTTTCAACCAGTCCATTTGCAGCGAAGGGTTCTTACACATCAATTTTCCTTCTTCAGCTTCGCGAAGGATGCAAACATTTTCTTTACCCCGACCCGGTCAAATTCCACCGTCACCTCATAGTCCCGGCCGCCCTCCACCAACGCGGTCACAACGCCGGATCCGAACTTGATATGCCTGACCCTGTCGCCCACCTGGTAGTCGATCTCCGTCTTCTCCACTTTGAATTCCCTGCCGAATGACGGTTGTGCGGCAGACGAGCCATAGGAATACGGCTTCCTCAGCATATTCTGGAATCCGGAAGGCGTTTTCGATGCTTTTCTCTCGGCTTCCTGCCGGACAGATCGGGCAGCTCCTCCCTTGTCCAGAACCTCCTCCGGAATCTCTTTTACAAAACGGGATACCGGATAATAGCAGGGAGATCCATTTACCATGCGCCTTCTCGCACCGCTTAAATTCAGGCGCTCCTTTGCCCTTGTGATCCCGACATAGCAAAGCCGCCTCTCCTCTTCGATCGCGTCCTCGTCATCTGAGTACATAGCCATCCTGCTCGGAAACAGGCCGTCCTCCATGCCGCCCAGGTACACGCAGGGAAACTCCAGGCCCTTTGCGCTGTGCAATGTCATCAGCACCACCTTGTCCTCGTCATCGTCGAGCCTGTCCACATCGGCGATCAGGGCGATTTCCTCCAAAAGCTCTGACAAAAGCGGAGTCTCCGCGGCTTCCTCATACGTCGCGATCTTGTTTTTCAACTCCGTAAGATTTTCCATTCTGCCCACAGCTTCCTCTGTTGCCTCAGCCTGCAGCTCCTTCCAGTATCCTGTCCGTTCCAGAATCTGGTCATACAGCTCTGTCAGGCTCGCGCCTTCCTTCAGAAGCTGCCTGAAATCCGCAATCAGGTTGGTAAACGCCTCAAATTTGACCGCGCTGCGTTTCAGTTCCGGAATGTTAAAGGCCTCAAACATGGCGTCCAGAAGACTCATCCCGTAAGTATCCGCATACGCCTGCACCTTATCAACGCTTGCGGTGCCGATCCCCCGCTTAGGTACATTCACAATTCTCCGCACTGCCAGGTCATCCAGACCGTTATCAATCGCCTTGAGGTAACAGACAAGATCCTTGACCTCTTTCCTGCTGTAGAAATTCAGCCCGCCGATCAGCCTGTAGGGTATATTTTTCAAAAGAAGCTGCTCCTCAAAAATACGGGACTGCGCATTGGTCCTATATAAAATGGCGAAATCATGATACGGCCTGCCTCCCCTGTCATGCAGGGAAGCGATCTCCGCCACCACCTCCCGCGCCTCATCATATTCGCTGTCATAGGAACTGTACCGTACCTTGTCCCCGTCCCCCTGATCTGTCCAGAGCGACTTGGCCTTGCGCCCCTGATTGTTGGCGATCACCCCGTTCGCCGCCTTCAGGATATTGCCGGTGGAGCGGTAGTTCTGCTCCAGCTTGATCACCCTTGCCTCCGGATACTCATTCTCAAAATTCAGGATATTGTAGATATTTGCGCCGCGGAACTTATAGATAGACTGGTCATCATCACCCACTACGCACAAGTTCCGGTATTTTGAGGCAAGCTGCCTGATCAGAAGAAACTGGATATGGTTGGTGTCCTGATACTCATCTACCATGATATACCGGAAGCGCTCCTGATACCCCTCAAGCACCTCAGGATGGAACTGGAACAGCTCCACTGTCTTGAACAGAAGGTCGTCAAAATCAAGCGCATTACTCTGCTTAAGCTGATCCTGATATGCGTTGTACACTCTCGCAATCTGCATCCTCCGGTAATCCCCGCTGGCATTGCGGTCATATTCCGAAGGACCGATAAACTTCTCCTTCGCCCTTGAAATCTCAGCCAGCACCATTTTTTCCGGATACTGCTTCGGATCCATATTCAATCTCTTGAGGCACGCCTTTACCACCGTCTTCTGGTCATCCGCGTCATAGATCGTAAAATGATTGCCGTATTCCAACAGATGAATATATCTGCGAAGGATCCGCACACAAAGCGCATGAAATGTAGAAACCCACACGCTCCCCGCCCCGTTCTCTACAAGCCTGTCCACGCGGTGCCGCATCTCCTGGGCAGCCTTGTTGGTAAATGTGATCGCCAGAATCTGAAACGGATCCACTCCCTTCTCCGCAATAAGCCAGGCTATCCGGTGTGTCAGCACCCTTGTCTTGCCGGAGCCCGCGCCGGCAAGCAAAAGAAGCGGTCCCTCTGTACAGGCCACCGCCTCTCGCTGTCTGTTATTTAGTCCTTCCATATTGGTACCTCACGATTTTTTCATTCTGCCAAATACAATCTCATACCCGTCCTTCCCGTAATTGAGCGACCGGTTTACCCTTGAAATGGTGGCAGTGGAAGCCCCCGTTTGCTCAGCCACCTCCGTATAGGTATGCCCCTCTTTCAGCAGCTTTGCAACCTCAAAGCGCTGGGCCAGCGATAAGAGCTCATTGACCGTGCATACATCCTCAAAAAAGCTGAAGCATTCCTCCTCATTTTCCAGTGTAAGCACCGCCTCAAACAATTCACTCACTGCCTTTGTTCTGACATTTTTTCCCATATCGTTCTCCCCATCTATCCGTTCCGGCTTCCGTTTTCCTATTCCGCAGTCTCCTGCCGGCTGCAGGGACTTTTCTCTCACCCCTGCAGCTTTCTCACCCTGCTGCCTGCATACAGGTTCGATTATGACAGCTTTGCCTTCTCGCTTACCCAGACAGACACCGTCTCCCGGTTCACATAGAAATCCCCGAAGCCCTCGCCGTCGATCCTGATATTATATTTCGCGTTACCCAACGCATCCTTAAAGAACTGTCCCGCGAACTGCCTTCCAATATACATATGCTTGCTTCCACCTGTATTGTCAGACATTACAACTGCCATACCGGAATTCGGATGTTCCTCATCGCCCTCTCTGGTCCAGCCAATTACATTATAATCATCAAAATAGTCATGCTGCGTGCCATAGGCAAAGCGCTTTCTGATCTTCATCATTTTATTGAGCAGCGTTTTTTTCGCGGGAACATCATCATGCGCGATACCGTAGTAATCCCCGTAGAATACACAGGGATAACCATCCTGCCGGAATAGGATCAACGCGTACGCCAGAGGCTTGAACCAGTCCTCCACCCACGACTCAACAATCTGTCCCTTCTGCGTCTCATGATTGTCCACAAACGTCACGGCATGGAACGGATGCCTGCTCACCAGCGTGTCCTCCAGAATAGAGGCCATATTGTAATCGCCATGCGCCTTCGACGCGTCATGGAAATGCAGGTGAAGCGGCACATCAAACAACGACATTTCGTAATTCACATTCGTGAGATAGCGATCCAGATGATTGACATCCCAATGCCAGTAATCTCCCACGCAGAACAGATCCTGTCCGCTCATCTCCCGCATGCTCGGAATCCAGTCCTTATAGAAATAGTATCCGATATTCTTCACGGAACCGATCCGGAAACCGTGAAGCCCCGTCATCTTGAGATACCATTCGCCCCATTTATACAGCTCATCCTTCACCTCCGGATTCTCAAAATCCAGATGAATGGTCATGAGGTAATCAAACGCTCCCTTCTTAAGCCCGTAAGCTTCCTCCGGCGTCTTCCCCGTCAGCCTCATGATCTCATCCCGGGTGCCGCGCTCCTCCCAGTCAATTCCGTCAAAATGCGACCAGTCCCATGTGAAATCAGAATACTTCTTATTCCGCCCCGGAAATGTGTACTTCCAGCCACAGACATTTTTTTCATCGCCAACCATCTGAATCCTGCTGCTGGTATTGAACTCCTCGCCCGTGATCAGATCCGGCGCGTCTGCTCCCGCCTTATAATTCAGAAGGATATCCCCGTACACATCAATTCCCTTCTTCTGCACCTCGCGGATCATCTCCAGATAATCCTTCTTGGTTCCGTATTTTGTCGGAATGCCGCCCTTCTGGTCAAACTCACCAAGATCATAGAGATCATACACGCCATACCCCGTATCCTTGTCACCCTTCGCGCATTTATAAGCAGGCGGCACCCAGAGCGAGGTAACCCCAAGCGTTTTCAATTTGGGCGCCTCCTCTGTGATCTTCTGCCACAGGCTGTGATCCTCCGGTAAATAGCACTCAAAATACTGCATCATCAATCCATTATTCATAAAGGATATCCTCCCTGTACCTTAAACATTCTCCGCATCTGCCATCAGCAGGAACAAATGCCTTCTAAAAGTATATCAAATTTAGAAAAGAATAGCAAGAAAAACAGACGGCATCCGGACAGGGCAGCGGCTTTCCGCGTTCTGTTGTCAACCACGAACCATAAAGCACCCCCTTTTATTACAAGGTTGTCTTTTTCTATATATTTCGTATATAATTTATTTGCAGCGGAACTTAAGCGCATCTAAACCGCTGCTTCTATCGGTATTCTTCCGATTGGGAACGGCTGCTACGCCGTTTGTCTGCAAATGGGCTGCCTGCGATAACGAAGCGCATTCGAACAGGCAGCCCTTGTCTTTTTCTTTCATCCGTTTTCCGACCCTATAGCCGGCCAAGCAATTTGAGCTCGAAAACATCGCGTTTAATGGATGTATCCTCCTGATCAATCCTGTATCCGGCCACGTAGTTCAGATATCAC
>CAMHJT010000150.1 GCA_946185495.1 uncultured Clostridiaceae bacterium
GCCGTTAAGAGAGCATTTGAAAATCTTATTCAAGATGGAACTATGAATCCGGATGAAGTGGAAAGATTGTATTTTTATGTGGACGAGCATACAACGGCAACTAATGGTAGATATGAGTTGGAAGAAGCGTTGGAACAGGAATTTAAGCTGGGAACATACAATTACAAGTATGATACGTATTATCCACCAATATTTAAGAAAATGAAGTATGTCCAGCTAGAATATTGTAATTCAAACTCGAAGTTATTGGTTAGAGCAGCTGATATTGTCGCCAATAAGATATTCTATTTAGCAAGAAATGAAAAAAGAAAAGAGTTTAGGGATATACAGAACCTTAATGTTATATATTTACCATAAAGAAAAAGCTGCAATCAAGGCTGGAATACTGCAAGATTGCGGCTTTTTTTCTGCGTTCGATTTTTCATGGAACAGCCCTGACGGATGCACTCCGCGTCTTTACATTGCGGGCTGTATGCATTATAATACGGGTACAGCTTTTCCTGACAGCTAATCAGATTTACTTCCGTCTGGTTGTCGCGGGTTCGAATCCCGCCGGCCGCCTGCGGCCGTAGCTCAGCTGGTAGAGCGCAAATTTAATCTGATGATATCGTCGGTGGAGCTGTCCGGCAGGCACAGCTATTGCCGCTTACTTCAAGCTGGTATCAGCAGGTTCGAATCCTGCAAACAGCGGCAAGATCATCGTGCCGGCTGGCCTAATGAAGAATTTGCGTAACTACTCAGCAGGTCTGCGCATTCACTGCGCAGACCGTGCCAAAGCAGTATATTTTGCCGTGCAGCGGGTGAATTAGGATGCGCCAGCTGCACCCGCTGCGTAACTGCTCAGCACCTGCTGAGTAGTTGCGAATTTGCGTAACTGCCTGGCGGTTACGCATTTGTTTTTCCGGGTTTCGGACACTCCGGTTTTATGAAAGGAACCATGCATGAAGAAGATTTATAAGGATTATTTATTTGAAAAACATATTCTGGCGGCTGACAGCCGGAAGGATACGGCGGCGGATCATGACGGGGCAGGGAAGAAAGGATCCGGAAAGGAAGGATCTGAAAAGGAGGGATCCGGAAAGGAAGGATCTGGAAAGGAAGGATCCGGAAAGGAGGGATCCGGAAAGACAGGAACAGGAGACTGGTTTCCGGTTGCCTTCGCCCTTGCAAACCTGTTCCGGATCCGGATCACGGAGGGGGAGGAGCTGCTTCAGGAGGATATGATCCGGTATGTGTCGGAGCGCCTTGGCGAGCATGTGCCGGAGCCGTTTTACAGGGGCTTTCCGGAAAGCGTCCGGGAGCTTTCTGAGGACCGGCTTGTGTTTGACCAGCTCGTGCATTATGCCCTAACCTATGGCTTCGGCGATTTTTCCGAGGCGGGGCATTCGCTGTTTGAGGAGCAGTTTGAGAGGACGGCGTTTCGGGAAACCACCGATATCAGGGAGTTTAAGGCAGTCACGGAGGAGGAGGCCGCCGCGCTGCTCGGCGGGATGGCTGCCGATCTGCTTGCGGGCACAAGGCCGCTTAATGACCGGCAGTATGAGTTAGTCAGGAGCTATCTCGCGGATTACCGCCCGGAGGTGGAGCACATCGCGTCAAAGAATACCTGCATCCGTTTGCTGCTCGACACCCGGGATCTGATGTTTGCCGGTTTTTTGTCCATGTCCGACGTCATCCGGCTGGTGGATGAATTAAACTACAGGAATTACCTTGGCGTGATCGATGAGATCCCGGACAGGGAGATTTCCAGAAACGAGCTGGTAAGGCACCTGGAGCGCGTGGATGCGGTCAGCCGGGAAACCGCGGAGTGGATCTTGAAGCAGGTCGGGGATGAGGAATCGGTCAGGAGGATCATTCCGCGCAATCTCAGGCAGTTTCAGAGCGGGACGCTTAAGAAGCTGAATTTGAGGAATCAGGATCGGAAATTCATCATACAGGTGATGGACAGGCTTTTTTCGGAGGGCAGGTGCGACGTAAGGACCTGTTATGAAAAGAAGCAGCTCTGGAGCGGCCTGTTACACCATCTGCACTACAGGGCGAAGACGGAGGAGGCGCAGCGGTTTCTCTCCGCCATGCGGGGCAGGGAGAACCATTCTGTCCTCGCGGAGTTTGAGCGGGCGATGGCGGGCAGGCAGATCCGGGCTGCGGTGGAAGCGCTGGCAGGGGGCAAGGGCTCTGCGGCGGTGCTTCGGAACATGAATTACATCATCAGCAGGTGCGAATCATTGGAGGACATACAGTTTGTCCTGCAAAGCATCGACACCCAAAATGTGATCGTGCTGTTCCAGCTTTTGATCCAGTATGCGGGATACCGGCCCGGCACATCTCCCAGGACCTTCCGGTTTACGAAGTACAACCGGCTGATGGTACACGCGGAGACGGAGAAAGAGGTAAAAAAGAGGCAGTCCGTGATCTCCACAGGGCAGGCGGCCATGCTGGAAAAGCATCTTGCCGGACAGCTCAGGGAGCTTTTAAGGGGCAGGCTTGGCAGGGTGTACATCGAGCCGTCCATGAAGAATTACGCGCTGCCGCTGCAGGAAAACACCTCCCAAGGCGGCTTCGGCGTCCTTACCAGGGGCTCTAGGCTTAAGATCCCGGACACAAAAAAGCTGCGGGGCTTTACCTACTGGGAGAAGGTGGACGATATCGACCTTTCAGTGTTCGGCTTAAATGAAGAGGGCGGCAGGAAGGAATTTTCCTGGAGGACCATGGCCGGGCAGCAGTCGGAGGCCATCGTTTATTCCGGTGACGAGACCAGCGGCTACTATGGCGGTTCGGAGTATTTTGATATCGATCTCGAGCTGTTTCGGAAGAAATATCCGGATATCCGTTATCTGATATTTTGTGACAATGTGTATACCGGGATCCCGTTCAATCAGTGCTTCTGCAAGGCCGGATATATGACCAGGGATCTGGAGGACTCCGGTGAGATCTACGAGCCGAAGACCGTGCAGTCGTCCTTTCTGGTAGACTGCGACAGTATTTTTGCGTATCTGTTCGGCGTGGACCTTCTGACCAATGATTTTATCTGGCTCAATATCGCAAGGGACAGCGCCGCAAGGGTGGCCGGCACTACGGATATGGGATTTTTGCTGGATTATTTCCATGTGACGGAGACGGCCAATGTGTATTCCTTCTTTGAAATGATGGCGTCGGAGCTGGTGGAGGATCCCCTGCAGGCGGAGGTTGTCGTGACCGACCGTGAGGTTGAATGCGCGGAAGGCGCGATGGTGGTCCGGGAATATGACGTGGAGAAGATGATTGCCCTGATGAATCCTTGAGGCTGATTAGTTGCGTCCTATGATATCATTTCACCCTTTAGCCGATACACAGGCTCCCAGAGGATCGTTTATTTACGACGGAGGGCTATTTGCGAACGCCGGTCCTTAGATGTGCTGACAAAGGAAGCACATCTTAGTACCGCTGCGTGAGCAACTAAGCGCAAGCGTGCCCGTAGTGTAAATGAACTATCTTCTGGGAGCCGTTCGGTATGCAACAGTTTAGTCCAAAAATGAACTGTTACCAGACCAGCTGAGAGTTATGTCCAATGTTCATTTTACAATTGGAAATCCATGGGAAATGTGGTACAATAAGGTCAGAAGAAGGCGCCGGAGCGTGCCGGAGGGAAGTCCGGAGGTAATAGAATATGAATCAGTCTTTTTTTGACCGCATTCCGATGAATCTGCCAGGTGGGTTTTTCATATACAGGGCAACAGGAGCAGAGGAGTTGTGTTTTGTTGATAAAAATGTATTAAGCCTGTATGGCTGTGAGACGATGGATGAGTTCCGCGTCCTGACGGGGAACAGCTTCTGCGGCATGGTGCACCCGGAGGATCTGGAACGGGTGGAGCGGGAGATCCGTGCCCAGACCTTCAACCGGGGCGGTCGGCATGACTACGTGCATTACCGCATCTGCACGCAGCAGGGCGACGTCAGGTATGTGGAGGATTTTGGCCATCTGGTGTATGATATGGATGGAGAGAGCTTTTTCTATGTCTTTATCGTGGATCTGGAGCCGGAGGAGTATAGCAGGCTGCACCATGAGGAGTGGGAGGAGCGGATCGGGTTCCACTATCAGGAGGAACGGAATGAGCTTACGGGGCTGCTCTATGAGAAGGAGTTTTATAATGCGTGCGAGCGGAACCTGTCCAATGTGAGGATCAACTGGCTGCTTACCGCCATCGACCTGCAGAATTTCAAGCTGTTCAACGAGTGGTACGGGCGTGAGGCAGGCGACCGGGTGCTCGCGGAGGTGGGACATGAGCTTGAAGAGATCGCGGAACTACATGGCGGCGTTGCCGGGTATCTCGGCGGGGACGATTTTGCGCTTTTGGTTCCGGCGGGGCATTTTGACGCGGACGACCTGTTTGACCGTATTCATGACATCGTGACGCGCCATGGCGCGTCGGTCGGATTTCTGCCGTCTATCGGGGCGAGCTACTCGCGGGGCAATATGTCCGCCTATACGCTCTATGACCAGGCCTCCCTCGCGGGGAAGGAGGCGAAGGGCGCGCCCAAGTCGCGTGTCGTATTTTTCTCCCAGGCCATGGTGAGCCGGGCGGAGGAGGACCACAGGGTGCTGACGGAGTTCAAGAACGCCCTGGCCAACCATGAGATCACCTTCTACCTGCAGCCGCAGTGCAGGTCGTTAAACGGACGGATCGTGGGTGCGGAGGCTCTCACGAGATGGATCCGGCCGGACGGAAAGCATGTGCCGCCCCTGTCCTTTATTCCGACGCTGGAAAAATACGGCTTCGTCACGGATCTGGACAGGTACATCTGGGAGGAGGTGTGCAAATGGAGCCGGAAGCTCTTGGACGAGGGCAAACCCCTGGTGCCTGTTTCCGTGAACATCAGCCCCGTGGACATCTTTACCATGGACGTGCCGGCATTTTTTGACGAGCTGCTCCGGAAGTACGACCTTCCCAGGAACGCGGTGAAGCTTGAGATTACGGAGTCTGCGTACAGCGACGGTTCTGACAAGGTGCGCTCTACCGTCCAGGAATTCCGGAATATGGGCTTTGTCGTCCTGATGGATGATTTCGGGAGTGGCTTTTCCTCCCTCAATATGCTCCGGGAATTAAATGTGGACATCATCAAGCTGGACGCGTATTTCCTGCGGATGGAGAAGAACAACGAGCGGAAGGGCATGCACATCATCGAGTCCGTCGTCCATATGGCCAAGACCATGGCTATGCCGGTGATCGTCGAGGGTGTGGAGACAAAGGAGCAGTGCGAGTATTTGATGGGGCTCGGCATCCGTTATATCCAGGGCTTTTATTTCCATAAGCCTATGAGTATATCGGATTTTGAAGCGCTGATCGCAGAGGATGACATGGTGGATCCGGACGGCTTCGTGTTTAAAGCCAATGAGGAATTCAGGATTCAGGAATTCTTAAATGATACGGTGTACAGTGATTCGATGCTCAATCAGATCATCGGCCCGGCGGCGATCTACTCGCTGCACAGGGAGGAGATAGATATCATCCGTTTTAACCAGATGTTTTACCATGCGGTGAATGTGCCGGATTTCCATTCCAAGCTGCTGGGCATCCAGAAGCTGATGCCGGAGCAGGAGGTGCCGGAGCTGTTCCGTGCCCTCAAGGAGGCGTATGATGACAGGCTGAACGGTTCCAGCGGCCTGTTCACCTTCAAGAAGATCGACGGGGGCGCTGCCCGTTTCCTGCTGCATTTTTATTTCCTGAACGAGGATGGGGAGCAGAGGAGGTTCTACGGTTCCGCCCGGGACGTGACGGAGCTCACCAACCTGCACCGCCATATGGAGCTGCTCTCACGCTTTACCTCCCGCAGCATTTTTTTCCTGCTCTACAATCAGGGCCGGTATTCCATCGAGGTGGCAGCCCATGGGATGGAGAAGGAGATGGGGATGACGAAGCAGCAGCTGGAGGAGGAGCTCAACACGGAGGTGTTCTGCAAGAGGCTGATTCCGGTGACGGAGTGCAGGCTGTGGCAGATGGCGCAGACCTGTGCGGAGAGACGGGAAAATATGTCAACGGAGTTTACGATGCGGGGCGCTGGCGGGAATCCGCTAGATGTGATCGTGGATGTGGATTATGTAGATGATGAGCTGGGAGATGTCAGGTGCATTCTCTCCATGCGGAAAAAATAATGAGGCCGCGGGTGGCAGCCGCATTAGGTAACATACAGGAGTGCAGTTTTCCTGCCAGGTATTGTTTTTTGTATAGAAACATGCTAAAATCTCAAAAAACAAGTATACTACTCAAAGGTGGCTTTGGAAAATGAAAAAAATTAAAGATATTGTGGTGCAGGAATACAAAGCACTCCTGATTTTAATCGGCATAAATCTGGCAGTTTTTTTTCTTTCAGTTATTTTGGAGCATGCTGCTCCAGACTGCAATCTAAAGCTGCAGTTTCCTGACAGGGTATATGATCTGCTGTATCTGTATCCCTGGCAGGAGGA
>CAMHJT010000151.1 GCA_946185495.1 uncultured Clostridiaceae bacterium
ATATCTTTGAAAAGCTGGAAGAGGTGACGCCTCTCATGCTTCAGAAGCTGCTTTACTTTATCCAGGGCGTGTATTCCGCATTGTATGGAAGACCGATCTTTGAAGAGGATTGCAGGGCATGGGTACACGGTCCGGTCTATCCGGAGGTATATGAGTTGTTCCGGGATTTCAAATATAATCCGATCGATGATACTCGATTTGCACTTTTGAAAGGAACGGAGGATGCCCTGACAGATGACGAGAAGCGTGTAATCGATCTTGTTGTGAATACATTCGGGATGTATGGCGGAAAGGTACTGGAGAAGATTACGCACAATGAGGATCCGTGGATGGAGGCAAGGAAAGGATACGGTGACGGTATCCCTTCCAATGAACTTCTGTCGAAAGAGAGGATCATGAAGTATTATATCCTGATAAACCAGAAATACGGCATAGATACGGAGGATGGTCTGCGGACATATATCCGTGATATGCTTGATAAGGCTTCATAATCCATATATCAACTGAATCCGGTTCAGGGAGTCAGAGCACAAGGCTCAGAAGAGATATGTCTTCTGGGTCTTATTTTTTTAATGTATGCTTTCCTATCCTTATCTACTGAAAGCATATAATCCTGTAATCTTGAAAACTCGTTACTACTCAGCAGGTGCTGAGCAGTTGCAAATGAAAAACAATCGGGTAAGAATTTTCATCCCCGAATCACAGACTGCTCATACTCGGATGGCAGTAGGAGCCCGTAGCGGTTCAAAAAGCACTGCCGGTAGAGCATGCTGATCCGGACATCCTCCTCAAAGCAGGACAGCGCCACCGGGGACAGCATTTTTTTCGCGGCTGCGGGCTTGATGATGACCGGCACCCGGCAGGCCTGTTTCATCTGCCGGAGAACTCCGGCTCCATTCTGTGAGAAGCCCAGCACCCGCAGATAGCTGATCCAGCCATGCTCCCTGCGCAGGCGGATGTCTTCCGCCGAAATGCGGAGCAGGACGGCCAGCAGGGACCGCTGCAGGCGCGTCTTCGGATATTGCCGGCTGGAGAGCCTGGCCAGCAGCTCATCCAGGTCGGGAGGCAGGGGGCGCAGGTTCCCGATCCTGTTGCAGATCTCCTGTGACATATCCTGACAGGCTGTGAGACAGGAGGCCGGGGCAAGCAGGGCGTACTGCAGCCAGGGATAATAATCCGACAGGAAAAGCGGCCTGGCAGACGGATCAGTTGCCAGGCTTTGAAGAACCGGCTCCGGAAGAACAGCCCCGAGCTCCTCAAGGGGAACCTCCGACTGCAGGGCTTGCCGGATCGCCGTGGCAGAGGCGTATGGAGGAGTCAGCCGGTCTTCATGGTAGGCATTGCCCTTCCGCGGTATAAGGCACGGGGTGATGGGAAGCCGGTGAATCCGGATCGCCTTCAGATATTCGATGGCTAAAATGTTGTTGGGCTGGGAGAGGATTTCCTCTGTTTCCGGCGCGGAAAGGCAACCGGAGACGGCCAGCGCCCTGGCCCTGGGGAAAGAGCACCCATATTTCAGGTGAAGCTTCAGCAGCCTTTGATACTCCGCCGGTTCCTCTGCCAGCAGCGACGCGATATCTGTGAGGGCAGAAAGGCTGTCTGTCTCAGCGCCGAAACAGAGCGTGTCCACCGCTCCGGTGGCGGACAGGGAGAAAAGCGCTGCCGTGGCAAAATACTCCGCGCTTGCTGTGGAAAACACGGGCGCAAGTTCCAGCACCAGATCCGCTCCCGCGGCAAGCGCCCAGCGGGTACGCAGGAATTTATGAAAGATTGCCGGCTCGCCCCTTTGCACAAAATTCCCGCTCATGACAACCACCTTTTTCCTGCCGGGAAAGAGAAGGCCTGCCTGTTCGAGCTGATAGGCGTGTCCGTTATGAAATGGATTGTATTCTGCTATGATACCAATGTGCTTCATGACGTGCTCCTTATGGCTTAACTTCCATGGTGTGTATTTGCGCTTTTGGCTGTAATGCGGGCATCTAAACACATTTCAAGAGTTGTATTTCTTAATATTACTATAATTTATCACATTCCAGCTTGTTGTTCAACGGGATTTTGATGTTCATGACGCATATTTATTGATCGGACAGCCCTTTAATATTGTAAAATATAGATGTAATATACAAAGCAATATGAGTTCAGCATGTAATGAACTGATTCGCACTGGAAAACGGAAGCTACCAGGGAAACCTTCTTGTCTTCCAGCCCGTGCAGATGACTGAGGCATGGAACGTGGACGGGGAGCTGCTGCTGAAAGAGTGCCTCCGGCTGAATGGGAAAAGCCTGGCGGTTTCCGGAAAGGTGGCTCTGGAAAACAGCAGGAGGCTCCAGTTCCAGCATGGAAGCGCGGCTGTTGGCTCGGTGGGAATGAAAAGCAGCAGCGGCTTATATATGGAATATGAGGATGACAGGCTGGATATCGCAGGAAACCTGCAGATACAGTCACGCTATAACTACATGAACAGGGGAAGCGTCTCTGTCGGCGGGGATGTCACTTTCGCGGACAGCCCCGGCTGCAAAATGGGCGAGGCGCTCACAGTGACTTTGAATGGAGATCAAAAGCAGACTGTCAGCATGAAGGGGGCCGGCAACTCCTTTGGCACCCTTGTGATCGCCAATACCTCCGCCGACGGCATCTAGTGGCACAGGAGCTTAATTATGTTGAGGACGCGGACCATGCCCTGTTAGAAGCCGTCACCATGGAGTACGACGACGCCAACCGCCTGAAGAATGAGTTTGGGAAAAATATATTTTACAGAATTTGGACCAGCCATATGAGATGAATCAATTCCTGGTAAATTCAGTGGTGTATGATTGGCAAAAAAGAGGGCTATGTTTAGCATCCGCCAGGTAGTTTTCAAATATTCTTTACAAATGTCATGTAGAGTGATATGATAAATATGTCCTCTAGGTTTTATGGTTTCGTGGAAGGGAAGCTCGTCTGGCACGCGCTTTCTTTTGGAGCGCGAAGGGGCGAAGACAGGTTAGATTGTTCTGGGGTACGGATCATTCCGTATCCCTTTTTTGCGATGCGAAAGGTGACGGTTCAGTGGCTAAACGGGCGGTTTCAGGGAGAATTGTGTTCACACTTCAGGATACCTGCATTCCTGCATTTCCCTGAAACATGTGTACTGTCTAAGGGCTGAATTGAACCTGTGAAAGACGGATTTTCAGGATGTTGTATTTTATGACTTGACAAAAGAGAGATATTGTATTAGTATTAAGAAAACGAACAAATGTTCAGGAGGAAGATGATATGGCGAATGATGATAAACAGAAGGCGCTGGATGCGGCGCTGGCGAATATTGAGAAGCAGTTTGGCAAGGGTACAGTGATGAAGCTTGGGGATCAGGCAGCGAATATGAACGTGGAGGCGATCCCCACGGGATCGTTAAGCCTGGATCTGGCGCTTGGAATCGGGGGCGTGCCCAAGGGACGTATTATCGAGATCTATGGACCGGAGTCCAGCGGCAAGACGACGGTGGCGCTGCATATTGTATCCGAGGTTCAGAAGAACGGGGGAATCGCGGGCTTTATTGACGCGGAGCACGCGCTGGATCCGGTCTATGCGGCCAATATCGGCGTGGATATCAACAATCTGTACATCTCCCAGCCCGACAATGGCGAGCAGGCGATGGAGATTACGGAGACGATGGTGCGCTCCGGCGCGGTAGATGTGATTATTGTGGATTCGGTTGCAGCGTTGGTTCCCAAGGCGGAGATTGACGGTGAGATGGGGGATTCCCATGTCGGACTGCAGGCCAGGCTGATGTCCCAGGCGCTTAGGAAGCTGACGGCGATCGTCAGCAAGTCCAACTGCGTGGTGATCTTCATCAATCAGCTCCGCGAGAAGATTGGCGTCATGTTCGGCAACCCGGAGACGACAACGGGAGGAAGGGCGCTGAAGTTCTATGCGTCTGTCCGCCTGGATGTGCGCAAGATTGAGACGCTGAAGCAGAACGGTGAGGTGATCGGCAACCGTACCAGAGTCAAGGTTGTGAAGAACAAGGTGGCGCCTCCGTTCCGCGAGGCAGAGTTTGACATCATGTTCGGAAAGGGGATTTCCAAGTATGGAGATATTCTTGACCTTGCCGTGAAGGAGAATATCGTCAATAAGTCGGGCGCATGGTTCTCGTATAACGGCGAGAAGATCGGGCAGGGACGTGAGAACGCCAAGACCTACCTGCAGGAGCATCCTGAGATGGCAGCTGAGGTGGAGCAGAAGGTGCGCGCCAGCGCCGGGCTGACAGATGGAGAGGCGGACGGGCAGGACACAGCCGGAACGAAGGAAGACGAGGAATGAGACGCAAAAAGGATAATTGCTTGTGAGGCTCGCAGGGATAGAACAGGACAGGGGATAACACGACAGGATCGAAGAGGATAATCGCTTATGTGGATCACAAAAATTGAACAGGATAAGGGAAAAAGGTTCAGAATATACGGCGAGGAAGGCTATCTGTGTTCCCTCTATGCGAAGGAGCTGAGGCGTTACCGGATCGAGGAAGGGCAGGAGCTGGAGGATGAGGTGTATGACGCGCTGGTCAGCCGGCTCCTATACCAAAGGGCGAGGGAGCGGGCACTGCATCTTCTGGACAGGAAGCCGTATACGGACAGGCAGTTGAGAGGGAAGCTGGCGGAGCATTATCCGGCGCAGGTGATCGACCGGGTGCTGGTATTTTTGCTGGAATACGGTTATGTGGATGATGGAGATTTCGCGCGTCGTTATCTGGAGACCTACGCGGGAAGAAAAAGCAGGGCACAGATGCTGAAGGAGCTGTCGGGGAAGGGAATTTCAAGGGAGCAGGCCTTGGAGCAGATGGAACGCATGGATTTGGATGATGCGAAAAGCCTTGGCAGTCAGATGGATCGTTATCTTCGGGGCAAGGATTTTTCAGACCGGAGCGTGCGTGCAAAAGCATTTCGTTATCTGTACGGGAAAGGGTACTCCGCGTTTGATATACAGCAGGCTTTCTCGGAACGTGGCATGTAGTTAATTGGTGAATGGTGTACTGGTGTGTCGTCTTAATCGCATACCATCTGCCGTTTTGAAGCCGGGCTGGTATGGTTTGTTGAATATTATGACGGAAAATGGGTGCTTTGTCTTCCAACAGTATTTTTTTGGCACAAAAACTTTTTGAATTTTTATTGTTTTACTTGACAATATGCACAAAAAACGATAAAATTTAACTGTTGCACTTATATTAAGTGCTATAAATTCAATAAGGAGGTGCTCCTGTGGGACCAGGCGGTTGGATCGCCATCATCATAGTAGTCCTGATTGTGTCTGCCACTGCATCGTGGTTTCTGGCTCTCAATTACCGGAAGAATATTGTGGAGAAGAAGAACGCGGCAGCAGAGGACAGGGCAAGAGAGATCATTGATGAGGCTGTGAAGAATGCCGAAGCGAAGAAGAAGGAGATACTCCTGGAGGCCAAGGAAGAGTCGCTGAAGACGAGGAATGATCTTGAGAAGGAGATCAAGGACCGCCGGAATGAGATGCAGAGAATGGAAAAGCGCGTGCTTTCGCGTGAAGAGAATCTGGATCGGAAGACCGAGGCGGTTGAGAAGAAAGAAGCGAGTCTGGCATCCAGAGAGCAGGCCCTTGACAAGCAGAAGGCAAAGGTTGAAGAGCTTGAGTCGAAGAAACTACAGGAACTGGAACGAATCTCCGGATTAACCTCTGAACAGGCAAAAGAATTTCTGTTAAAGACTGTAGAAGATGAAGTAAAACATGAAACCGCAGTTCTGGTCAAGGAATTAGAGGCCAGAGCAAAAGAAGAAGCAAGTAAAAAGGCCAGGGAATATGTTGTCACAGCGATTCAGAAGTGCGCTGTGGATCATGTTGCCGAGACTACCATTTCTCTGGTGCAGCTGCCCAATGACGAGATGAAGGGCAGAATCATCGGTCGTGAGGGACGGAACATCCGTACACTTGAGACCATGACCGGCGTGGATCTGATCATTGATGATACGCCGGAGGCAGTGATCCTGTCAAGCTTTGATCCGGTCAGGAGAGAAGTTGCAAGGATTGCGCTAGAGAAGCTGATCGTGGATGGAAGGATCCATCCGGCTAGAATTGAAGAGATGGTAGAAAAAGCGCAGAAGGAAGTAGAACAGATGATGCGCGAGGAAGGAGAGAACGCTACCCTTGAGGTAGGTGTTCAGGGTATCCATCCTGAGCTTGTCCGGCTGCTCGGTAAGATGCGGTTCAGGACAAGTTATGGACAGAATGCATTGAAGCATTCGATTGAAGTCGCTCAATTATGTGGTTTATTGGCGATGGAGATCGGTGTGGATGTTCGTACAGCGAAGCGGGCAGGTCTTTTAC
>CAMHJT010000152.1 GCA_946185495.1 uncultured Clostridiaceae bacterium
AATGCTTCGGGAAAAGCCTGCACATTTCCCCGATCGGTGATAGCAACGGCAGAATAGCCGTTATCATACGCAAAGCGCACTAATTCTGACGGACTGATCAATCCGCACCTGTCTGACATCTTTGTATGACAATGAAGTTCTGTTCTCTCATTCATCTTCACACTCTCCTTCTTCCTGTTGGTTAAAGCATGAATCTGTCCGCCATGACCAAGCGACTCCGCTCTACTTTAATACACATCCTTCATGCCAACCACCTCTGTTCTAAATCTTGGCTTTTCTGGTTCACATTATATCAAGGGCAATGTGCATTATTATGTACATTGCAAAAACGGCTAATACTCAGATTTTAAAATCAAAAGTATTAGCCATTTTCCTATTATCACTTATTCATAAGAACTTCTGTCAATACTGGTATGTATGGATACTCTCATATCTGGGTTCAAGCGTATAGTAAGCATTATGGATTCCATCCGTCACACATCTGCCGTAATCATCTTTTATCTCGATTCTCGCAAGATCAGAGCCCATATAAAGCGTCCCATACAGGTAATCCGTAGCCCTGACACTGATAACGGGTGCTATATTTGTCCACTCCGTATTCGTCGTTTCCATACCGTTAAGCACCGGGTTACTCCCTTGGATCGATCAGATCACCACATAAGCGACCTGATCGACAGGTTTCTTTATTTCATTAAGGATGGCCTTTTATCCTCATGCTGAACAGATACGTTTTGTGATCCTGTATTCAACCGGAATTCAAAGTCTGGTGTTGGGTCTCATTCCTAAGCGCTGATGCGGGTTTCCATATCCGGGCGGATCACGATGATGTCATCCATGGACACTCCCAGCACTGCCGCCAGCGCCACCAGGTTATCGATCGTAGGCATGGCTGTGCCATGCTGCCACTTATAAATTGCCTGGGGCGTCGTGAATCCAAAAATATCCTGCAGCTCCTTTACCGTCAGCCCCGACTCCTTGCGCAGCCTTTCAATATTCCTTCCCGTCGCCGCCATATCGATCACAGGTATTACATACATATTTCCAACCTCCTGTTCCGGCTTCCTAGGAATCACCTTCTTCTCAGCATGTTCTCCCACTGCTGGCTCGCCGCTTATTCCGCGCCCGCCCGCTTTCAGGAGTTCTCCTGCTGCTGATCCACTGCGTTCATCTGCGCCTGCCTTCAGGAGTTCTCCCGTTGCTGGTCTGCCGCTTATTATGCGCCTGCCCGCTTTCAGGAGTTCTCCTGCCGCTGGTCCCCGTTTATTCTGCGCTTGTCCGCTAAAGTGGCTCTCTAATCAGAAGCCTTAAGGTAACTGTTCAGCACCTGCTGAGCAGTTACGCCTTAAAATTATAAATCGGTTTCATCACATCGATGACCTCCACGGACTCCTGTATGACATCTATGATGTCCTCCAGCCGCTTATACGCCATCGGTGCCTCGTCCAATGTGTTCTCATTTACCGAGGTCGTGTACACGCACTCCATTGTTTTTCTGTATTCCTCCAGGCTCAGGGTATCCTTCGCCTTCGTCCTTGACATCAGCCTTCCGGCTCCGTGCGGAGCTGAATAGTTCCATTCTGGATTACCCTTTCCCACCGCCAGCACGCTTCCGTCTCTCATATTGATCGGAATCAGCACCTTTTCTCCTTTGTGGGCCGCGATCGCGCCCTTCCTCAAAATCATTTCCTCTGTATCGATATAATTATGGATCGTATGAAAGCCTTCGCTTCCGCAAAGTCCTGTCCTGTCCAGAAGAATCTCTGCCATTTTCTCCCTGCTCCGCCTCGCAAATGCCTGGCATATCTCCACGTCGTGCAGATAATCCTCCAGATATTTCCCTGTCAGATAACACAGGTCTTCCGGCATACTGGGTTCGCTCTCATATACCCTCCAACGAAGTTTTTTCAGCGCCTCCTGTATCTCCTTCCTGCGCCCCTGCTCCTTGTAGGTTCTGATGATCTCATCCCGCTTTTCCAGATACTCATCGTACCCCCTGTCCAGATTGACCGCCAGCTTCTGGTAAAGCTCTGCCACCTGTTTGCCAAGATTTCTGGAGCCGGAGTGGATCACCAGATATTTCGTGCCATCCCCGGCCTCATCAATCTCAATAAAATGGTTTCCTCCGCCCAGCGTTCCCAGCGACCTCTGAAGCCTTCTTGTATCCTTCAGCTCCCTGTAGCAGGCAAGCCCTGTCAGGTCAAACCGCTCCTCGCGGCCTTCCCACACATTTTTCCCCGAAGGTATATAATGCGCGGCTTCGTCGACCTTTTCAAAATCCACCTCCGACCTGCCGAGCTTTACTGTATACATCCCGCATCCGATATCCACTCCGACCACATTCGGAACCGCCTTGTCCGTGATCGTCATGGTCGTCCCGATCGTGCAGCCCTTTCCGGCGTGCACATCCGGCATGATCCGGATCCTTGCGCCCTCTGTCATCGGATAGTCACACATGCGCCGGATCTGCTCGATCGCTTCCTCCTCCACTACCTTTGCGTAGCATACTGCTGTATTTACCTTTCCCTTAATCTCCATCGCATCCAACTCTTTCACACCTCCCTGTAATGTCTGTTTCCGGCTTTCGCCGCATTCCACTCTCACAATAAATTCCATCCCGATCATCAGAGAGAAAAGACGCCGTCCCGCCCTTGCCGATATCTTCCTCCCCACAACATCAGGATATAAAAAAACCGCCTGCCCTGTTATAAGGTAAGCGGTCTGTCCATCCTGTTCTTTTTATCTGCCCTGATCCTATTCCTTCCGAATCCCTGACAAAACAACATATTCCCGCGTATACTTAACCTTATAAGAGCGCACAGCATTATATCCCCACCCAAAATTATTTTCGAGCGGTGATTTATGAGATTCACTAATCAGGCTGTTATTTTGCGTCCACGCTGTCATGTCCTTGATCCTACCTTTCCGCGAGCGCCGCATGCGCTCTGCTTTTCTGCTTATATATCGTATCATAACACCATTTTTTCTATTTGTCATTCAACTCATGGTATAAATTTCCTGAAATTATTTTAGCGCCTCGTTCCACTCCGCCTCCTTAAAGCCTGCCAGCACCTTGTCATCCGTAACCAGTAACGGTCGTTTCACCAGCATGCCGTCAGACGCCAGCAGCGCGAGCATTTCGTCCTCGCTCATATCCGGCAGCTTCTTCGAAAGCTCCATCGAGCGGTAAAGCTGTCCGCTGGTATTAAAAAATTTGCGAAGGGGCAGCCCGCTCCTCTGGTACAGCTCCCGCAGCGTTTTCTCGTCGGGATGCTCCTCCTTAATATCAGCCAGTTCATACCCGATCTGATTCTCATCCAGCCACTTCAGCGCCTTTTTACATGTCGTACATTTTGCATAGCAATATACCTTGATCATAGTTTATCGACATCCTCCATTCTATTAATTTCCCAGTTCATCTTTCAAATCCTTAAACCTGAACAGACTCTCCTGAATGCACATACGCCAGCTTGTCGCCCATCATCTCCTTCATGATCCCGTATGCCGGAAGCCCTGTGCAATGGCAGGTATAATATTTCGTATGATACGCCATAAGCTTCTCTGCCATTTGCCGGATCTCCTCAAGCTCCCCGTCTGTATAGTCCGCCTTTTTCGTCAGGTGAAACCCGCTGATCGCGATATCCGGCTCAGCGCCAAACTTCCTTACATACTCCTCCATGATATTGGTGATTCCGTTATGCGCGCATCCGGACAGCAGCACCGTTTTTCCATTCTCCGAAATGACCAGAAAATGCTCATGCCCGAACCTGTCCGGCTCGAATCGGTCCTCATTCTGTACCTTCAGCCGCTTATTTGTAAATGGTATCTCATGGGAATCACCGCTCATCGTAAAAAGCGCAAGCTCCTCATCCAGCCTGTGATCACCATCTATATATTTCACATTTGGAAGCTTCAAAATCTCCGGATCGATCCCGATATACCTGTAATCTGTCTCACCGGAATCATTCCTGTCCTCCGCAAAATAAGCCAGCACCGCTGTCCTCTGCATATAGATCGCAGCCTTCTGATTTCTCTGCCAAAATGGCAGGATTCCGCCAGAATGGTCATAATGTCCATGGCTTAAGATCACTGTATCCACCTGTGCCGGATCAATTCCGAGATGGTCAGCATTCCGGAGTGTCTGTTCCGACGGTCCAAGATCCATCAGCAGCTTATGCCGTTTCGTCTCCACATAAAATGAAAGGCCATGAGCGTAAGCACACCCCGGTATTCCTTCTGTATTCTCAATTAAATTCGTGATCTTCACTCCTTGTCCTCCCGCCAGAACTGTCTTTCTCTATTTTCCTGCATTCCAGTATTTTATTCCCCAACTGATATTTTATCCTGTATTCCAGTATTTATTTTCCAAACTTATATTCTGTCTTGTATATTTTATCCATACTCATAGTTATCTCATAGTTTCATGTATTTTATCGATACCTGAATTTATCTTACATGCTCCCCATCTGTTATCCGTTCATCGGATCTCACCATTTTTCCTGTTTTTCTTGTCCTCATACATCCGCTCATCCGACAGGGAAAGTATCTTCTCAAAATCATTTCCCTCTTTATAATACGCCATGCCCCAGGCAATTTCATAGCCCTGCGTTTCAATCCATGAGGTTGCGGCAGTCATCAGGGCTCTCACCTCTTTCTCCTTAAGCCTTGGACAAAGCAGCGTAAACTCGTCCCCTCCCATACGGTATAGCTCACATCCGGATCTCATCCAGTTAAACAGCCCATTGGCAACCGTCAGGATCGCTTTGTCTCCCTCCTGGTGCCCCTTCTGGTCATTGATCACCTTGAGGTTATTCAAGTCAATGGATACAATATACATGGATCTCTTCTGAAATCTCGTAATGTCCAGATAAAACGCGTGCCGGTTCAGCGCGCCGGTCAGCGCATCCCGTTTGAAGGTCTGTGTATGCAGAAACAGATAGTAAAAAACGATGGAAATCCCTCCAACGCCGTTAATGATAAATTTGAAATGCAGAAGTGTCTCCATCAACACAGCCACAACAGCCATAAATGCTACAAGAAACAGTACCGCGGACTCCCTTTTATTACCCATACGGTATTTTTGAAGTCCACGGATCGTCAGATCCATCATATACACGCCACTGATCAAAAATGGAAGGAAGCCGATCGGTCCCCTGTGAAACACGTTTTTCGTATCAAAATAAAACATCCATCCTGTAAATACACTGGTATAAGCCAGGAGCATGTTGATCAACGCCGGTATAAATATAAGATAGTAATGTGTTCTGTCTTCTTCCTTCTGCTTAATATTCATTAGTATCAAAATGATTCCTACCGGCCTGAAGGTATATCCCGTTGCGGATGTAATATACCTGTAAACAATCGGATAGGAAAATGACTTAAAATAATAATCAAACGAATCTGCAAAGATCAGAATATTTACGATCACGCAGGCTACGACAAATGTAGATGTCTGTTTCTTTTCAAAGGTTCGATTGGTCAGCAAAAAGATATAGCTGAATATCACTATCGTCAAATCTATAAAATTGGTCTGAACTAAATAGTAAAACATTTCCCCAACTCCTCGCTCAGATGATCCGTAAGCAATATATGTCCCTCTCCACCCTGTAAAGCATCATAATATGTCCGGACAATATAATACTGTCCATTAACATAATGCCGCCTCATGCAAGCACGGGCGCCACTATGCTCATTATATCATATCTCTGTGCCTTTATCAATGAATCTGTTGCGTGCGATCGTGGTAAGCCTGCTGGTGCTCTCGGCAAATGAATTGATTTGAAATGGATTGAGCCACAAAATAAAAAAAAAGTGCTGCAAACCCGCTACAATCAACGGTTTCCAGCACTTTTCCGCTAGAGGCGCCAACCAGATTTGAACTGGTGATGAAGGTGTTGCAGACCTCTGCCTTACCACTTGGCTATGGCGCCATATTTATAAAGTTGTATATATAGTAAAAAACTCCCCGAGTAGGGCTCGAACCTACAACCCCACGGTTAACAGCCGTGTGCTCTACCATTGAGCTATCGAGGATCATTCTCTGAATGTACAGTTGTTTCTGTACCTTCAGAACTTCATACAAAGAATAACATCTTCTCCTTTTTTGACGAAGTTAAGCCTTCGACCGATTAGTATTTGTCAGCTGCATGCATTACTGCACTTCCACCTCAAACCTATCTACCTCGTCGTCTTCAAGGGGTCTTATTGACTTATAGTCAGGGATATCTCATCTTGAGGGGGGCTTCACGCTTAGATGCCTTCAGCGTTTATCC
>CAMHJT010000153.1 GCA_946185495.1 uncultured Clostridiaceae bacterium
GGCCTGCCATTTTAAGCTCATCCAGGTCAATGAGCAGCGGCTGTCCCGCAAAGGATGAAAACGGCTGATACGGTGAATCCCCAAAGCCTGTATGGCTAAGCGGCAGCACCTGCCAAAGATTCATGCCTGACCTCTCCAAAAAGTCCACAAACGCGTAGGAACCCCAACCCAGATCGCCGATCCCGTAGTGTCCGGGAACCGATGTGGGATGTGCCAGTATTCCGGCATACTTCTCAAAATCCATGCCGAGTTTTGAATTATCCGCCATTATCATCTTCCTCCATCTTATTTATTACCGAATATCTCATAAGTCAATATTATACTATGAAAGTCCAAGAAGTCAAGCCCAAGGGGCGCAGACTGATTGGTTGAGTGGCTACGATTCGTTATTGACAAACCGGACGGTTTCCGGAAGAGTTTTGTTTACACTTCGGGCACGAGCTAAAGCATACCTTCGAACTAAGCTTGCCCTGCGCCTTTGGCTTGGGCTCGCCAAGGTCTCAGGCATTGCGCTTAGTTGCTCACGCAGCGGTACTAGGTTCGCTTCCTTCGTCAGCTCACCAAGGACCGGCGTTCGCAAATAGCCCTTCGTTGTGAATCAAAACTCTTCCGAAAACCTGTGTATCGGAGGTAATCGTGCAGCACACACCTACTGCCTGGAAGCTTTCATATGACTCATATTGCTCTACTCATTACGCCAGATATTCCTTTAATTTATCAACCATATCAAGCTTCTCCCATGGGAGGTCAAGATCGGTACGCCCAAAATGTCCATAGGCCGCTGTCTGGCGGTAGATCGGACGGCGCAGGTTGAGCATCCGGATGATCCCCGCCGGGCGCAGGTCAAAATTCTCGCGCACGATCTCCACCAGCTTCAGTTCACCAAGCCTGCCCGTTCCAAAGGTATCCACGCGGATGGAGGTCGGTCGCGCCACGCCGATGGCATAGGAGAGCTGGATCTCGCATTTGTCCGCAAGGCCGGCTGCCACGATATTCTTTGCCACATATCTGGCCGCATAGGCTGCGGAACGGTCTACCTTGGTGCAGTCCTTGCCTGAGAAGGCGCCGCCGCCGTGGCGCGCGTATCCACCGTAGGTGTCCACGATGATCTTGCGTCCGGTCAGCCCGGAATCCCCGTTCGGTCCTCCGATCACAAAACGTCCTGTCGGGTTGATAAAGAATTTGGTATCGTCATCCACCATATCCGCAGGGAGCACAACGTCAAATACATGCTTCCGGATATCCGCATGGATCTGCTCCTGTGTCACATCCGCATCGTGCTGCGTGGAGAGCACTACTGCCTCCAGACGCACCGGTTTTCCCTCCGGACTGTACTCCACAGAAACCTGCGTCTTGCCGTCCGGTCTCAGATAAGGAAGCGTCCCGTCCTTGCGCACCTCGGCAAGCCTTCTCGCCAGCTTGTGAGCCAGGCTGATCGGATACGGCATATATTCCTCCGTCTCATTGGTCGCGTAGCCAAACATCATTCCCTGATCGCCCGCGCCAATCGCCTCGATGTCGTCCTCACTCATCTGGTGCTCCTTAGCCTCCAGCGCCTTATTCACGCCCATGGCAATATCGCCGGACTGCTCGTCAATCGCCGTGATGACGCCGCAGGTATCACAGTCGAAGCCATATTTCGCCCTGTCGTACCCGATTTCCCGGATCGTCTGCCGCACAATCTTCTGGATATCCACATATCCGGTCGTAGAAATCTCGCCCATGACCAGTACAAGCCCCGTTGTAATGGATGTCTCGCAGGCAACCCTGCTGTTCGGATCCTGCTCCATAAGCGCGTCCAGCACCGCGTCGGAGATCTGGTCACAGATCTTGTCCGGATGTCCCTCTGTTACGGATTCTGAAGTAAATAACAATTTTTCCACTGTGTGTCCTCCTTATAAACATAATAATTGACAGACGTCTGCGAAACAATATACTTTTTCGATCGCCCCTGTGCAAAAAAATAAGCCTTCAAATCAAGGATTTGAAGGCTTACATGGTTACATACTCAAATCCTCTTATTGATCGATGCGTTACCGCTCGCCTCAGGCCGGCACCTTCCTGTCAAGGGGTTGCCGTGGCTTCTCAGTCCCTTCTGACTCCACCACTCTGAATAAGAGAAGTTATCTATCTACACATTATACCATACTTTCTTATTTTGTAAACATTTTTCGTTACAATCGATCTACGCGGTAGTTCATCCTTCAGCTGATCCGTTACCTGCCGGACAGCCTCCGGAGGATAGTTCACCGGTCGAAGGGTGACCTGTTTCAAACCGTGCGCCGACCCGGCTTTTTTATTGGTCTTCATTTAAGAATACCGCCTTTGAATACAGATATCCCTGATAGCAGTCACATCCGATCTCATGAAGCGCCTCCCGCTGTTCCTCTGTCTCCACATACTCTGCCACTATGGTCAGCTTCAGGTTGCCCGCCAGCTTCGCGATAGAGGAAATGATTTCCCGGCAGTTTGAATTGGTCAGGATTCCCTTCACCAGCGACCCATCCAGCTTGAGCATCTGGAACAGGTCATTTTTCAGGTAATGGATCGAGGTTTGCCCCATGGAAAAATCGTCGATGGCCAGCATGAACCCCATCTCCCGAAAAGCCCTGAGGGCAGAAATCGTATTGTCATTGAATTCCAGCGCAGCCTGCTCGGTTACCTCCAAACAGATGTTTTTGCCTGCAAAGGCGTCCTTCGCGTTCAGGTTCCTGCAAAACTGCAGATACCTGGCGCTCACCACTGTCGTTCCGGTCACATTGATAGAAAGCTTCATCTCGCTGCCATAACGTTTCATCAGCTCAGGACGATCATGCAGCGCCTGCCTGAACACCGCCTCCTCGAGCTCAGGAAGAAATCCGCCCTCCCCCGCCAGCTTGATCACCAGCGGCGGATACAGCAGTCCATAGGCCGGATGCTTCCACCGGAGCAGCGACTCCACGCCGGCACACCGCCCGTCATACAGGTATTGCGGCTGGTAGGCCAGCACCACGCTCTCCGCCAGATCATGCCGCAGTTCAGCGCACAGGGTTCTCGCAAATTCCCCGTACATGCTGTTTTGCTCCACCAGTCTCCTGCCCGCAAGCTCCTGCTCATTTTTCTGGAAATATTTCATAAAGGACGCGTACTCCTGCCTGCTCTTCCTCGAAGCAGCCTGATCCATCAGCCGGACAAAGGGCGTATAAATCAGCACACCCACCGCCACATTGCACAACTGCAGCGCGCATCCCGCGAAAGAGCCTGTGGCGTAATATCCACCGATCAGGATCGGCGTCGTCCACGCCACATCTCCCGTCACCACCGGAACCAGCCCCGCCGAAACAGCCAGATACGATATCATATAACACGACAAGGGCACAGTAATAAAAGGGATCAGCATAACCGGATTAAAAATGATCGGCAGTCCGAATACCATCATCTCATTGATGTTAAAAATCATAGGAAATGCCGCTGCAATGCCCAGGCTCCGGCTCGCGCGGTTCCTCGAAAACAGCCGGTCAAATCCCTTTACCAGCAGCATGCGGAAGGACTCCACATCGAACACATAAGAAAACACCGCATTGAACAGAGCAAAGGCCAGCGCCGTCAGCGAGATCGGGATCAGCAAGGAAAGCATTTTGTTAAATTCCCGGTCAGCCCCGACAGAATACAGCTGCAGATGCCGGCGTTTGGTCAGCTGGAACAGCTTCGTATAGAGGGAAGACGCGCCAAGTCCTGTCAGTATGGCAAGAAACATGGACTTCGCGCCCATACTTCCGGTTTCAAAATCCTTCAGATACGCCCCTGACAGAAGAAAGAACGACAGAAGGGAAGCGATTACCGCCCCCGCCTCCGGCACCCCCAACCGGGCATGAAGGCGCATATAAGCCCTGCTGATCGAATAGGTCATATAAACAGACAGCACCCCGAAGGTCGCGCTGAACACAAACTGAAATATCGACAGAAGAAACCCGCCCGCAAAACCCGCGATAAACCGCTGATATGCGACCACCGGAAAGGTTTGGAGTATCAGTGCGAAGGCGCCAATGATCAAAACCGGCGTCATGGTGAGCAGCCCGCTCCGGATCGCACGGATCATGCTCCTCTCCTCGATCCATGACAGGATCTGATTGATTCTATTTGTAAATTTCATCCCATGTCTCCCTTCATTTATGAATGCAGCATACTGCATACAGCCACTGCATCTTGAAGACCCCGCCGTCTCAAGGCAGCAGGATTGCTTTTTATAATTTTTTTGATTATACCAATTTGTGACGTAAACGACAAGCACAGTTTTCCTGTCTTTTTGGAGGAATGGGTGCATGACGGGTATATCCTTCGCTTTCGAAAGCCGGTAGTCATATGAAGCTGAAACAATGGATGAAAAAGGAAACGGTGACTGAGGAGCCATTGCGGAAACTGATCCACGATGATATAATATGGAAGGGTTACAGATTGTATCAGATCAATATGGCAAATGATGGTGAGGATAATATGGCAAAAAGAGCAGTGGTGAAACTGAAAAAAGGTGAGGGCCGATATCTCAAAGGCGGAGGCGCCTGGGTTTTTGATAACGAGATCGATGCATATACAGGCGCTTATGAAAATGGGGATCTTGTTGATCTCATAGATTTTGACGGATATCCCATGGGTATTGGTTATATCAATGACCATTCCAAAATACGCGTCAGGATGTTGAGCCGAAAGCCGGATACGGTTATTGATGATAAATTTTTTTATGACAGAGTGAAGGCTGCATGGGAATACAGAAAGACTGTTCTGGCCCCGAAGGATCTTTCATCCTGCAGGGTTATCTTTGGTGAGGCGGATTTTTTGCCCGGTATCACCATTGATAAATATGAGGATGTTCTGGTGGTTGAGTCTCTTGCACTCGGAATAGACCGGTTCAAGGAAGGGATCGTAGATGCGCTGAAGAAGCTCCTGTCAGAAGATGGTATATCGATCCGGGGCGTTTATGAGAGAAGCGATTCCAGGGAGCGCAGGAAAGAGGGGCTTCCGCAGCATAAAGGCTTTATCGGAAATGAATTTGATACCGATGTAGAGATCGTGGAAAATGATATTCATTACATGGTGGATGTTGTAAACGGCCAGAAAACAGGATTTTTCCTTGATCAGAAGTACAACCGTCTTGCGATGCAGCGGATCTGCCGGGGCAGGAAGGTGCTGGATTGTTTTACACACATGGGAACATTTGCCTTAAACGCCGGATTCGGCGGAGCCACAAGTGTTCTGGGGCTTGATATCTCAGAGTATGCCATAGAACAGGCAAGAGCAAATGCAATCCTCAATCACCTGGAGGATAGAGTTACGTTCAAGGTCGCAGATGTATTTGACGAGCTTCCCCGCATGGTTCATGCAGGGGAAACATTCGACGTGGTGATCCTAGATCCCCCTGCATTTACAAAATCAAAAGAGGCAACCAAAAAGGCTGTCAAGGGATATCGGGAGATCAATATGAAGGGGCTTAAGCTTGTCAAAAACGGCGGTTACCTTGCCACCTGTTCCTGCTCGCATTTTATGACGCAGGAGCTTTTCACCAAGACGGTAAAGGAAGCAGCGAAGGCCGTGCACAAGCGGCTAAGACAGGTTGAGTTCCGGACCCAGGCACCTGACCATCCCATCCTGTGGGCAGCGGATGAGAGCTACTATCTGAAGTTCATTATCTTTCAGGTGGTGGACGAAGCCTAATTGAAATGAACCAGGGTGAATTAAGTAATGCTTCCATGGAACAGAGCCCGACAATTTCCAATTGCAACGGCCTTTAACATAATTGTCAGCAGGCATTGACAGATTGCCAAGCATGGTTGGTAGAGCTTTCCATGGACCTTCTTTATAATTGATATGTAAATACAATTCTAAGGAGGAACCATCAATGAAAACACACGTTATCAATTTACTGCCTTTCAATAACAGAATGGAAATGTCGGGAACGGAGTGTGTAATTAAAAAAGTTCTCGCATTTGTCCTGATATTTTTGTGGCAGGAGTTTTAGGCGAAGCTGTTGTGATCCTATGCCTGGTAACCGGCTCCGTTTCTTTTTTGGGGATTAACCGGAACGTGAGCATAACAGGATTGCTCTTATGGGGGGTGGCCTTCATCATTCAAGGCTCCGAGGAAGAGATTCTTTGCAGGGGCTTTTTGATGAATACACTTAAAAAGAAGATATCCGTTCCGCTG
>CAMHJT010000154.1 GCA_946185495.1 uncultured Clostridiaceae bacterium
AAGAGCGGAACAGATTTTTGTTCCGTGAGTTTATAAATATCAACCACGAGTTGGTAAATAGCCAAGTATAATAGAGGCATCAGTTAACAGTACAAGGGGAAGGAACGGGTGAGGTGAGTATGGATATTCAGGGTTTGAGTTTGGCATCTACTGTGTTATCGAATGCAAATGTACAATCCTCTGTGGGTATGGCGATGCTCAATAAGGCCATGGACACGCAGGAGGCGAACGGAGAGGCACTTGCCAGCATGCTGGAGCGATCGGTGAATCCGATGGTTGGACAGAATATCGATATCAGAATCTGAAGCAGTGGGCCTTGCGGGTTACACTGCTGCACGCAAAGCCGGGAGGCTGCGTAAAACATAGTAAGCCACGCGTTTGACGCGTGGCTTGTACTTTCTTTTGTACAATCGCGGCGGCGGTTGACAAGGGCAGGACGCTTTGATATAATCGGCTTACCAAGATCGGCAGGAGAACATATCGCAGCGGATCTTGAAGATGTTTTGAAACCACGATGGGCAGGGTTAGATGCTTCTGTTGCGTGACGGTTTCGTATATGCGGGGATTGAAGCCGCAGACACCGCGAAAAGAGCGGTATTATCCGGCTTCGGGGGAATGATGATTTGCAGATGGAAAATGGAGTTTGGAAGGAGGAGCATTGTGAAGAAGAGAGTGATGATCAGTTTTGCGTTAGCTGCAATGGGAACGGTCGGCTTATTTACGCCGTCCTTTGAGAGTCATGCGGAAGTGCTGAATGATTCCATGGTGGGAATCACTTACGCGCTGGATCAGTATGTTTCCAACCTTGAGATAGAAGAGAAAGAAAAGAAAGCAGATAAGGAAGAGAAGGAGGAAGAGGTACAGGGCTGCCGTTATCCTGAGTTTGAGGGCAAGTGCCTGGCCTGTGTGGAGGAGTCGGTGAATGTCAGACAGGAGCCGACCGAGGCATCCGACCGGGTGGGAAGCCTTCCGGTGCATGGCATCGCGCTTGTTGTGGAGAAGGGGGATAACTGGACCTTGATCGAGTCCGGTATCACGAGAGGATATGTGCGCAATGACTTCCTTCTGTTTGGAGATGTGGCAGGTGCTTACGCTGCGGAGACCTGTCCGAAGATCGCGAAGGTGAATACGACTACCCTGAATGTCCGTGCGGGACAGGATGAGGCGTCGGAATGCCTGACCATGATCCCTGAGGGAGAGACCTATGAGGTGATTCCGCGGGAAGACGATGTGGACGAATGGACATATATCAAAGTAGATTCAGATATTGAGGGATTTGTATCCTCAGAGTATGTGGATATTTCCTATGGTTTTTCCCATGCGATTTCCGTTGCCGAGGAGGAGGAGATCCGCCGCAGGCAGGAGGAGGAAGAGGCTGCAAGATACGCGGAGATGACCAGCACCAAGCGTCAGCAGGTTGTGAATTTTGCCCTTCAGTTTTTGGGGAATCCCTATGTATATGGCGGGACAAGCCTGACGAATGGAACGGACTGTTCCGGCTTTACCCAGAGCGTTTACGCGAACTTTGGTTATTATATCCCAAGAACTGCTGCGGAGCAGATGAACGGGCTTACCAACGTGCCGCTTGACTCGATCGAGCCGGGAGATCTTTTGTTCTACCGGGGATCCAACGGGGATATCGGCCATGTGACAATGTATATTGGTGGCGGGCAGGTTGTGCACGCCAGCAGCAGTACCACCGGAATTATCATTTCCGGTATCGGATACCGGACGCCGTGTGCGGCAGCCAGGGTAATCTGGGATTGATACGTTTGAGATAAAGATGCTTGACAGCAGCGGTTCAGATCGGTCTGGACCGCTGTGACTGTTATCAGGGGCAGGTTCATGGGAACCTGCTTTTTTTATCACAGAGCCGGTTGACGTTTTTTGCCCGATCACGGCAGTAGGGGGAACACCTCCGGTCGGACCGCCTGCGCGGGGCAGGCGTCGGGGCGGAATTTTCCGCGCGGGATGATGCGCATGCCCGTATACCTGTGATCTGAGGCAATAAGATTAAGTTTTCCAAATATTTACCGGATGGCTGTGGAAGGAGATTTGTTAGTTATGCACAAAATTTCAGGGGGTAAGGCCGGTGCCAAATTATGTAAAGGGATTATGAAACGCAGTTATTCACAATGATTTTATGAAAAAAGTGTGGAAAATCAACTTATGCACAAAGTTATCCACATTATCCACATTCTGAACAGGAGAAAATGGTGTGTTTTTTCCGGGGAAAAAGAAAGCCTGTTCTGTATATTCTGCTGAAAAATAAAATCCTTGCCAAAACCATTGACAAACCTAAAGTCAAAAAAAGGAGGAAAAAGGGGATAATTGACAGACATTTGCAGAATTTAGAGACTGGGCAGAAACTGTATTTTTAACATATTGTTGAAAAAAATGTGGAATATGGTATAATAGAAATTAGTATAATCGGCTGATACGGAAGGGACAGGCCGGCAGGCCGTTTCAATCTTTTTTTGAATCATTCCCGGAGGGATCGTGAAAAGGACGGTTGAAACGCGGCGCTGGTACTGTGAGATCAACCCCTTTCGTGGGAGATGGGGCAGAGGCCGGTTGTGCGGGGGTTCCGTGATCGGAATGTAGCGTTTGTGCAACGCAATGTGTATGCAGGGGGCGTTTTTACCCGGAATGCAAATTTAGACAGAGAAGGAGTTGACGGATTATGAAGTACATTTTGAGTGGTAAGAATATCGAGATTACAGAGGGGCTGCGCGCGGCTGTCTATGACAAGCTGGACAGGCTGGAGAAGTATTTTAACGAGGATACGGAGGTTCAGGTAACCTTTTCCGTGGAGAAGGACCGGCAGAAGATAGAGGTGACGATCCCGATCAAGGGCAATATTATCCGCGCGGAGCAGGTGAGCGATAATATGTACGTATCGATCGATCTGGTAACGGAGGTATTGGAGCGCCAGATCTCAAGACATAAAAAGAAGCTGGTGGATCAGGCTCAGAGCGCTGCATTTTTCCAGAAGTCCTTTATGGAGGAGGATATTCCGGAGGATGACGAGATCAAGATTATCCGCAGCAAGCGGTTTGCGGTGAAGCCGATGGATCCGGAGGAGGCTTGTGTACAGATGGATCTTCTGGGACACAGCTTTTTCGTTTTCCGCAATTCAGAGACCGATGAGGTAAATGTGGTATATAAGAGAAAGGGCAATACATATGGCCTGATCGAGCCGGAGTGCTGAGCGGGATCTCACATCAAAACATAAAATATTTACATTTTTTATAAGGGTTGCGTCACAGCAACCCTTTACTTTTTTTTAGAATGATGTTAGAATGTGGTCTGTATGAACTTTCTTAAGGATATTAGTGAGGAGTGTCGAAGATGAGTATTTTCGAAAAAGTGTTTGGAACACACAGTGAGAAGGAGATAAAGAGGATCATGCCGCTGGTGGAACGGATTGAGGCGCTTGATGAATCCATGCAGGCGCTTTCCGATGAGGAGCTGAGATCCAGGACGGAGGATTTCAAGAACAGGCTGGCGAATGGTGAGACGCTGGATGATATTCTGGTAGATGCATATGCGGTGGTGCGGGAGGCCGCTTCAAGGGTACTGGGGATGAAGCATTATCCGGTACAGCTGATGGGTGGTATTCTGCTGCATCAGGGAAGGATTCCGGAGATGAGAACCGGTGAAGGCAAGACCCTTGTTTCGACACTTCCGGCATATCTGAATGCCCTGGAGGGCGAGGGCGTGCATATTGTAACGGTGAATGATTACCTGGCGAAGCGTGACGCGGAGTGGATGGGACAGGTTCATGAATTTCTGGGCCTTAAGGTAGGAGTCATCCTGAACAGCTCGACGAATGATGAGCGCAGGGAGGCCTACAATTGTGACATCACCTATGTGACCAATAATGAATTGGGCTTTGATTATCTGAGGGATAATATGGTGATTTACAAGGAGCAGCTCGTACAGAGATCCCTGCATTACGCGATCGTGGACGAGGTGGACTCAGTTCTGATCGACGAGGCCAGGACGCCGCTGATCATTTCCGGCCAGAGCGGGAAGTCCACGGAGCTTTACCGGATGTGCGACCTGCTCGCAAGACGCATGAAACGGGGCAAGGGTGACGGCGAGCTGTCGAAGATGGATGCCATCATGGGCATTGACGTGGAAGAGGATGGCGATTTTCTTGTGAATGAGAAGGACAAGCAGGTCATGCTGACGGCCCAGGGTGTCAAGATGGTGGAGGAGTTCTTCCATATTGAGAACCTGGCGGATTCAGAGAACCTTGAGATCCAGCACAATATCATTCTGGCTCTCAGGGCGCATAACCTGATGTTCCGGGATAAGGACTACATCGTCAAGGATGAAGAGGTGCTGATCGTCGATGAGTTTACCGGGCGTGTAATGCCTGGAAGAAGATTCTCGGACGGCCTTCATCAGGCGATCGAGGCGAAGGAAAATGTGAAGGTGCGAAGGGAGAGCAAGACACTTGCGACCATTACCTTCCAGAATTTCTTTAATAAATATAAGAAGAAGGCAGGAATGACCGGTACGGCGTTGACGGAGGAAAACGAGTTCCGCGAGATCTACGGCATGGATGTCGTGGAGGTGCCGACCAACCTTCCGGTTGCCAGAATTGATGAGGATGATTCCATTTATATTACGAAGCAGGAGAAGCTCAACGCGATCGTGGAGGACATCAACCGGTGCTACCGTGCCGGACAGCCGGTATTAGTAGGTACCATTACCATTGATTCCTCGGAGGAGGTCAGCAGGCTGCTCACCAAGAAGCATATTCCACACAAGGTGCTGAACGCGAAGTTCCATGAGCTTGAGGCGGAGATCGTTGCGCAGGCCGGGCAGATGAATGCTGTTACGATTGCGACGAACATGGCCGGCCGTGGTACGGATATCAAGCTGGGCGAGGGCGTCAAGGAGCTGGGCGGCTTGCGGATTATCGGAACAGAGCGTCATGAGTCACGCCGTATCGACAATCAGCTGCGTGGACGTTCCGGCCGTCAGGGAGATCCGGGACAGTCCAAATTCTACCTGTCCCTGGAGGATGACCTCATGAGATTGTTCGGTTCGGAGCGCGCCATGGCGATGTTCAGATCCCTGAATATCGAGGAAGGTGAGGAGATCCGGCATAAGACGATCACGAACTTCATCGAGAAGGCGCAGAAGAAGATCGAGAATAATAACTTTGGAATCCGTAAAAACCTTCTGGATTATGACCAGGTGATGAATGAACAGAGGGAGGTCATTTACAAGGAACGCCGCCGTGTGCTGGATGGGGAAAACATGCGGGAGGTCATTTACCACATGATCGATGAGACGGTGGAGGAGGTTGTGAACCGCAATATCCTGGAGGATCTGGATCCTTCCGAGTGGGATATGAAGGCGCTCAACCAGGAACTTCTGGATATCTTCCCGATGGAGAAGATCAAGCTTTCTGAAGAGGATCTGAAAAAGATTTCGAAGAAGGATCTTCTTGAGCGGATCAAGGAAGAGGCAGAGGATCTCTACGAGGAGAAGGAGGAGGAATTCCCGGAGCCTGAGATGATCAGGGAGGCCGAGCGCGTGATCCTGCTCCGTGTGATCGACAGAAAATGGATGGATCATATCGACGACATGGATCAGATGCGGCAGGGAATCGGCCTGCGCGCGCTGGGACAGAGAGATCCGCTTGTGGAATACAAGTTTGTCGGCTATGACATGTTCAATGACATGACAGCCTCCATCCGTCAGGATACAGTGAAGGCAATGCTTCATATCCGCGTGGAGCAGAAGGTGGAGAGAGAAGAGGTTGCCAAGGTGACGGGTACCAACAAGGATGATTCCGCGGTGAAGGAGCCGGTAAAACGCAAGACGGCCAAGGTGGGAAGAAATGATCCCTGTCCCTGCGGATCGGGGTTAAAATATAAACAGTGCTGCGGCAGGCAGGCGTAACATAGCCCTGGCGCCACTGGAATGGCAGCGCCGCCGGAATGCCTGACAGCGCCGCCGGAATGCAGCAGGTCAAAATGATGATTATGATATAGAAAGAGGTGATTCTGTGATCGAGACCGATGCTTATAAGCGTGAGCTTAGTCAATACGAAAGTCCATTACAGGAAGTGAGGGATTCACTTTGACATCCCTATCAAAAAAGATAAGGTGGCAGAGTT
>CAMHJT010000155.1 GCA_946185495.1 uncultured Clostridiaceae bacterium
AGACCAGGAGCTGATCAACAGCCATATCGCAAAGTATCAGTCGAAGGAAGACTAAGGAGGACAAGGAATGAAGAAACTGTTACACACCCCGGAGGGTGTCAGGGATATCTATGAAAATGAGTGCAGGAGACGGCTGAAGGTAATGAACCGTATGCACCATGTGCTGTCCCTATACAGTTACCACGATATTCAGACGCCCACCTTTGAATACTATGACATCTTCAACGGGGACAAGGGTTCTGCCGCTTCAGATGAGATGTATAAGTTCTTCGACAGGGAAAACCATACGCTTGTCTTACGACCTGACATCACGCCGAGCATTGCCCGCTGCGTGGCAAAGTATTATGGCGATGAAACCCTTCCGATCCGCCTGTGCTATGAGGGCAGCACCTTTTTGAATACGCCCAATCATCAGGGAAAGCTGAAGGAGGTCACACAGCTCGGAGCCGAGCTGATCAACGACGACAGCTCCGCTGCGGACGCTGAGGTGATTGCGACAGTGATCGACTGTTTCCTGGCGGCAGGACTAAAGGAGTTTCAGATTGAGATCGGCGAGGTCGATTTCTTCAGGGGAATCCTGGAGCAGGCCAGGCTGACAGCCGGGCAGGAGGAAGAGATTCGTTCCTTTATCCATAACCGCAACTTTTTCGGTCTCGAATCCTGGCTGAAGGAGCAGCCTCTTGAGGACGGGATCACCAGCATTCTTTTAAATTTTGAACAGCTTTTCGGTGGCTGCGAGATGCTGGAACGGGCGCGGGGACTTGTGTCTAACCAGACCTCGGTCAACGCGATCGAGAGGCTTTATAAGGTATACAAGGCTTTGTCGTACTCAGGCTATGAACAGTATATCACCTTTGATTTCGCGCTGTTGTCAAGGTATGAATACTATACCGGCATTATTTTCCGTGGATATACCTACGGAATCGGAGACGCGGTGGTCAAGGGCGGACGGTATAATACGCTGCTTAGGCAATACGGGAAGGATGCGCCGGCCATAGGCTTCGCGTTTTATATTGACGACCTGATGCTGGCCATCAGCAGGCAGAAGCTGGAGATTTCAATCGATACCACTGACAGCATCATTTTGTACCAGATTGGCCAGCAGGAGCAGGCCATCCGGTTTGCCAATGACTTAAGGCACGCCGGACGCAAAATTGAGTTGATCCGCAAATCCAGAAAAAAGACCGTGGAGGATTACGCGTCCTATGGCAAGAAAAACCATTTTTCCGGAATGTTTTATTTCACCTCTGACACTACTGTGGACGTCTATGATTTTATGTCAGATGAGATAAGCCACGCTCGCATTGATGACATTAAGCTCAAATAGGGATCATGAAGGTTGGTTAAAGGGTGGACTGGTATGAGAAAACGCTTTTATACAGGAGGAGTTATACATGAGATATTTGACATTTGCGCTCGCGAAGGGACGGCTTGCGAAAAAGACGCTTGGCCTTCTGGAGCAGATCGGCATCACCTGTGAGGAGATGAAGGATCCGGATACGAGAAAGCTGATTTTTGTCAATGAGGAGCTGAAGCTTCGTTTTTTCCTGGCCAAGGCTGGCGATGTGCCGACTTATGTGGAATATGGGGCGGCAGATATCGGTGTGGTTGGAAAAGACACCATTTTAGAGGAGGAGCGGGACAACCTCTATGAGGTATTGGATCTCGGCTTTGGAAAGTGCAGAATGTGCGTATGCGGTCCTGCTTCGGCCAGGGAGATCCTGCAGAGAAATGAGATTATCCGTGTAGCGAGCAAATATCCGAATATCGCGAAAAACTATTTCAATATCAGAAAAAACCAGACGGTGGAGATCATCAAATTAAATGGTTCGGTGGAGCTTGCGCCGATCGTGGATCTGTCCGATGTGATTGTTGATATCGTGGAGACAGGAACCACGCTGAAGGAGAACGGACTGGAGGTGCTGGAGGAAATCTGCCCGCTGTCCTGTCGCATGGTGGTCAACAAGGTCAGCCTTAAGATGGAGCAGGCAAGGATCATGAAGATTGTGACTGACTTAAAGGAACTGATCTATCAGTAGATGCCATCTGGATCGCATAGACGAAAGGAATAAACGATGAGAATTGTAAAATTGACAGATGAAACAAAACAGAATCTTCTGGAGGATCTTTTAAAACGCAGTCCGAATCACTATACGGAGTACGCGGATACGGTACAGGAGATCATCGGGCGTGTCAGGCAGGAGGGCGATGAGGCGCTATTTGCCTATACCAGACAGTTCGACAAGGCCAATATCAACAGCAGCAATATCCGGGTGACAAAGGAGGAGATCGAGGAGGCTTACCGTCAGGTGGACGCGCGGCTGCTTGAGGTGATCCGGAAGGCGCTTTCCAACATCCGGAGCTATCATGAGAAGCAGAAGCAGTACAGCTGGTTTGATTCCACGGAAAACGGCACCATGCTGGGACAAAAGGTGACGCCGCTTTCCTCTGTTGGAGTGTATGTGCCGGGAGGAAAGGCTGTGTATCCGTCCTCCGTGCTGATGAATATTGTGCCTGCAAAGGTTGCCGGCGTCCGGAAGATCATCATGACGACGCCCTGCAGTGCAGAGGGCAAGGTGTACGCCTCTACCCTGGTGGCTGCGAACGAGGCGGGGGTTGACGAGATTTATAAGGCTGGAGGCGCGCAGGCGATCGCCGCGATGTCGTTTGGAACGGTATCAGTGCCTAAGGTGGACAAGATCGTCGGTCCGGGCAACATCTTTGTCGCGCTGGCCAAGCGCGCTGTGTATGGCTATGTCAGCATTGACTCCATTGCAGGCCCGTCAGAGATCCTGGTGCTGGCAGATGAGACGGCCAATCCGAGGTATGTAGCGGCGGATCTGCTCTCACAGGCAGAGCATGACGAGATGGCTTCCGCCATTTTGGTGACCACCTCCGAGGAGCTCGCTGAACAGGTATCGGCAGAGGTGGACGGATTTTTAAAGGAGCTGAGCCGCAGCGAGATTATCCGGAAATCCATTGACCGCTATGGTTATATTCTGGTGGCAGAGAGTATGGAGGACGCCATTGGTGCGGCCAATGATATTGCGAGCGAACACCTGGAGATCGTGACGGCGAATCCGTTTGAGGTGATGATGCGGATCCGTAACGCAGGCGCGATCTTTATCGGCGAGTACAGCTCGGAACCGCTGGGGGATTATTTTGCCGGTCCGAACCATGTGCTGCCGACGAATGGAACGGCGAAGTTCTTTTCTCCGCTTAGCGTGGACGATTTTGTCAAGAAATCCAGCATTATTTATTATTCGAGGGAAGCTCTTGAGCCGATCCATAAGGATATCATTGACTTTGCGGAGAATGAGCAGCTTACGGCGCACGCCAATTCTATCCGGGTGAGATTCGAATAAAAAGAGGAAATGGCATGAAACAGTTAATTTGTTATATGCCTCCGTTGTAAATGAACCATCCTCCGGGAGCCTGTGTACTGGCTAAAAAGTGGACTGTTACTGCGGTTAAGAAAAAGGAAGGGTTGGGATAGGATAGAAATGACAGACAGGATTGCAGTTGTAGAGAGAAAGACAAAGGAGACAGAGATCCGGATGGAGCTTGATCTGGACGGGGAAGGAAGGTCGGAGATTGATACGGGGATCGGTTTTTTTGACCATATGCTGGCTTCGTTCGCGCGGCATGGCTTTTTCAACCTGAAGCTTACGGTAAAGGGAGATCTGTATGTGGATTGCCACCATACGATCGAGGATACGGGCATTGTGCTCGGAGAGGCGATCCGGCAGGCTCTTGGAGACAAAAAGGGAATCCGGAGGTATGGACAGCGGTTTCTCCCCATGGACGAGACGCTGGTGCTGGCAGCGCTGGATTTGTCAGGAAGGCCATATTTTTTGTATGATTTGAATTTAACGACGGACCGGGTGGGAAACTTTGACACGGAGATGGTACGGGAATTTTTCTACGCCGTATCTTACAGCGCGGGAATGAATCTTCATATGAAGCAATTTGCAGGGATCAATAACCACCATATCATCGAGGCCGCATTCAAGGCGTTTGCCAAGGCGCTGGATGAGGCGACGCAAATCGATGACAGAATGCGGGATGCCGTATTGTCTACAAAAGGAACCTTATGATGGTGAGAAGCTTTGTACTGTACGGATTCCGACGGATCGTTCCTTTACACTCCGGGCACGAGCTAAAGCATACCTTCGAACTAAGCTTGCCCGGCGCCTGTGGCTTTGGCACGCTAAGGTCTCAGGCATTGCGCTTAGTTGCTCACGCAGCGGTACTAGGTTCGCCTCCTTTGTCGGCTCACCAGGGACCGGCGTTCGCAAATAGCCCTCCGTTGTAAATAAACGATCCTCTGGAAGCCTGTACATTGGTTGAAGGATAACTGTCACCTGAATTACAGCATAGAAGATAGTATTATCAAGCATTTTTATATAGGAGGAATAGATGGGCTACGTGAAGATCATAGCAGAGCTGAGTAAGGAACGCGCGGTCAGTGATGCGGTATATTATTCAAACAGCGGCGCGGATGAGGTCGCATGGATGGATTTGGATGCGGACAGGGAAAACAGGGAGACGGATATTGCCCTTTTGAAAGAAATCGTGAGGGCGGCAGAGATTCCGGTGATCGCCTGCGGAGGCGTAAAACGGATGGAGGATGTGAAGAAGATGCTCTATGCGGGTGCTTCCATGGTATATCTCCAAGAGGCCGCCAGAAAGGACGTGCAGTTTGTCAGGGAGATGGCGGACCGGTTCGGCTCAGACAAGATCGGCGTTGTGGTAGACCTTAAGGCGGAGGATGTGCTGTCCTTTGCGAAGCAGTGCGAACAGATGGGCGCCGGCGGGCTCTACCTGGCCGGGTTTGATGACGGGCTGCAGGAGAGAGTCCGGGAGGTTAAAAAGGACATCTCCATTCCGGTCATGGTAAGCGTCAGACAGGAGGGTCAGCTGCTCGATGTCATTCGGGAGACCGATGCGGAGGCGGTCCTGTATAACGGAGAAGGGCTGCTGGAGGTGACCGGATCCAAGGCCGAGCTGAAGAAAAACGGGATTACGGTCAATACCTTTGAGAGCGCGCTGGAATTTGATACCTTCAAGCTGGATGACAAAGGCCTGATCCCGTGCATCACTCAGGACTACAAGACGGGCGAGGTCCTGATGATGGCTTATATGAACCGGGAGTCCTATTATAAGACGTTGGAGACCGGAAAGATGACCTATTTTTCCAGGAGCAGGCAGAAGCTCTGGATGAAGGGGGAGGAGAGCGGGCATCTCCAATATGTCAAGGAGCTGATCATCGACTGTGACAGGGATACCATTCTGGCGAAGGTTTCCCAGATCGGCGTGGCCTGCCATACGGGCAATCCCACCTGCTTTTTCACGCCGCTGGCGAAAAAGGAATATGACGATACCAATCCCCTGACGGTGTTCAACCAGGTATATGAGGTGATCGCCGACCGGAAGCTGCACCCGAAGGAGGGATCCTACACGAATTACCTGTTTGACAAGGGAATTGATAAGATCCTGAAAAAAGTGGGAGAGGAATGTACGGAGATTGTGATTGCGGCAAAGAATCCGGATCCGGAAGAAATCAAGTATGAGATCTCGGATTTTCTCTATCACTGCATGGTGCTGATGGTGGAACGCGGCGTGACCTGGGAGGATATCACGCGCGAACTGGATAACAGACATTAGGAGGTTTGGAAGATGTTATTTTTAGGCGAATTTTTACAGTATCTTTTCAAATATGTGATTCTGCTTTCCGTTGCGGTAATCGGTGCCATCTGCGGCGCGAAGTACAAGAAGCGGAAGCTGTCCGGCGGGACGGAGGAAAAGAAAGTGTCCTGACGGCTATGACTGTACGGATGCGGTGTTTTTTGCAAAAATGCGGCTGTCGTCAGACAGCTATACGGTGTTAAGGTTTGACCACACGGCTAAATATACTGTTTTGACACGGTGTGTACAGTGAATGTGCAGATCTGCCGAGTAGTTACCGAGAATCTGCAAACAGAAATAAATGTCCTGTCGCATGTGTCCTTTCACATCGGGGCGGGGCAGAACAAACATGGAGGCGACATGAAGAAATACGGCTTAAATGAACTGAGAAAAATGTATCTGGAC
>CAMHJT010000156.1 GCA_946185495.1 uncultured Clostridiaceae bacterium
GATGCGCAAGCTTCACCCGCTGCGTAACTGCTCAGCACCTGCTGAGTAGTTACGAATCTTGTATATTTAAGGTAACAGTTCAACAAATATTATGTATTAAGATATGAACCTCACCGCTACCCACCTGAGAACATAACCAAAAGTAATCCTCCTGCGGTCTTCTCCCGCGTAAAGCGGCAGCACGCGGAACGCCTCACCGTTAATCCGGATTGTCAGATTCCCGATTTTCTCCCCCTTTTTGACAGGTGCCTGGAGCTGTGTTGGCAGATCCGCCTCCATCACAACCTCCTCCCCCTCGCGCAGCAGAAGGACGACCTCCTCCTCCGCATAGGGAATCACCGCTTCATCCTCAATGCTGTCCGTGACCGGAACCGCCTGAAAAGGCGTATGCCTTTCAAGGATCCGGCCAGATTCATACTGGTTCATTCCATAGTCCATCAGGCGGACGGTATCCCTCCATTTATACGTCTTGTGCGGCGGCCACCCGCTGGCCAGCACCACGCTGACCAGCTTCTTTTCTCCCCTCTGCGCGGCGCCGACAAAACAATAGCCTGCCTTTCCGGTAAATCCGGTCTTGATACCAAGCGCGCCTTCGTATGACGTCAGAAACAAATCCTTGTTGACAACGTTCACAGACCTCCCACCATTTAATTCCTGAAACGAATACGCCGGCGTCTGAATAATCTTCAGAAATTCCCCGTTTTCCAGCGCGCTGCTTGCGATCAGCGCAAGATCATACGCCGTCGTATAGTGTCCCTCCGCGTCTAATCCGTTCGGCGTGACAAAATGAGTATGCCGCGCGCCTAGCTCCGCCGCCTTCTCATTCATCAGCTTGGCAAAGCCCTCCACGCTCCCGCCGATCTGCTCCGCAATTGCCACCGCTGTGTCATTATGGGATTCCAGCATCAGGGAATATAACAGGTCTGAAAGCCTGTATTGCTCCCCTTTTTTCATTCCAAGCCGCACCTCCGGCATGGACGCGGCATAGGCTGAAACCGTAACCACATCGTCAGGCACGGCGTGCTCCAATGCGACCAGCAGCGTCATGATCTTTGTTGTGCTGGCCATGGGAACCTCCGTGTATCCGTTTTTCTCAAACAGCACTCTCCGGTTTTCCGCATCCATGAGCAGTGCGTATTTTGCCTGCAGGGAATCCGGTCCAGTCTTTGCATGCGCTTCCTGGCTGCGTGCCAGCACGCCCCCTCCGCTGGCGATCCGTCCACCTGTCATCAGGCATACCGCAATCAGAAACAGCCGCAATCCTCTTTTCCGGCTCCATTGCTTCTTTTTCTTTATCCCCGGTCCGACTGGCATCTCATTCTGGCAAAAATAAAAAAACGACATAACCCCATACCTGTAACCTGTTGGTACAAATATATGAGTCTGCCGTTTTTGATATTCTTGAAATGTAACCAGTTACTCCTATCCGAACAAAGTGCCCAGGAGCCCATAGGAGATACAGGACATGATCACTGTGGCAATGATGATTCCGACAAAGATGGCGGCGATTGCCTTTTTGAAATCCAGATCCAGCAGCGCCGCAATCAGCGATCCGGTCCAGGCGCCGGTTCCCGGAAGGGGAATGCCCACAAACAGCACCAGTCCCCAAAATTCATAGCGCTCAATCCTGTCCTTCTTGCTCATGGCCTTTTCCTCAAACCACCGCGCGATCTTTCCCAGGCCTCGGTATTTTTTCATCCACTGAAAAATCCGCTTGATAAAAAGCAGAATAAACGGGATCGGAAGAAGATTCCCGATGATGCAGATTGGTATTGCCTTTAAAATCGCCACATCCAGCAGGGCGGGGGAAGACGCCAGCAGGCCTCCCCTGAGTTCCAGAATGGGAACCATGGAGATCACAAATACGATCAGCTCATTGGATATCTTTCCTGCCAGATGTTCAGTAAACCACAATACTAAATTATTCATCTTTTTCTCCTCTAAAAAACCTGGTTTTTATCTCTCCTTATCCGGCCGGATGCCGATACCGTATATGTATTTCCCACACACTGGTCAATCTTTTACCGGCGCAAAGGTTAGCTGTGCCTCCTCCATTGCCTGCTGCTTGAAGTCCTCAATCTTGTCCGGCGTGATGACCGGAAGCTCGTCCGTAGACTGCACGCCAAAGCTTCGCAGGAACTCATCTGTTGTGCCAAACAGGATCGGCCGCCCTACGGCATCCAGCCGTCCCACCTCCTCGATCAGGTGGTATTCCACCAGCTTGTTGACTGCATGGACACAGGAAACGCCCCGGATGGCCTCAATCTCCTGTCTGGTAATCGGCTGTTTGTACGCCACGATTGAGAGTGTCTCCAACAGAACGTCCGTCAGCGTATTCTTTTTAGGAATCGCGACGATGCGGATCAGAGTGTCATAATAATCGGATTTCGTACACATCTGAAAAGAATTATCAATCTCGATGATCCGCACTCCCCTGTCCTCACTTTGATACCGCTCCATCATACTGTGAACCAGCCTCTCCACGGTCTTCACATCCACCTCAAGCGCCTGTGCGATCCGGCTTTTCTCAACCGCGTCACCGATGGAAAAGAGGATCGCCTCAATCCTTCCCTGTATCTCCCCTTCGGTTTGAAGGGAACCTTTTGTCTCCGGACCGTTCTCCCCATCCTGAAGGGGAGCTTCTGTCTCCACAGCATTATCCCCTTTCTCTGCCGTCTGTTCAGTTATCTCCATTGTATTTTCATCCATCTGTGTCTCTCCTGCTTTCTCCTGCAGTACTGTCGTCTAACATGGCATGTCAGGCCGTAACCTCAATCTCGTCGAGGGAATCAATCACGATCTCTCCAAAGGTATGCTCCTGGCGGATAACGATGCGCCAATCTTCATTAATTCAAGGATGGACATAAAGGTGATGATAATATTCATTCTCGTAGGCTGCTGAGCCAGCAGCGTCCGGAACTTGATTCCCTTAAGCCCCCTGACTTCTTCGCGCACCTGCCGCATCCGCTCCTCGATGTTGATCTCCTCCTTCTCGATGGTTCCAAATTTGGACCGGATGGGATCCACCTTATCCACCTGGCGGCGCATGATCGACTTGAAAATATCATTGAGCATGCTGAGGGTGATGCCCTCCGCCAGCTTCGCCGGATCCACCTCCTCGCGATAGGACGAAACCTCCCTCGGAATGGTCGCCTTCTTATACAGGCTGTGGGAGGCATCGATTCCCATATCCTTAAGCTCCAGCGCGGCGTATTTGTACATCTTGTATTCCAGCAGCCGTCTTACCAGCTCTTCGCGCGGATCCTCCTCCTCTTCCTCCTCTTTTTCCTCTCTGGGAAGAAGCATCTTGGACTTAATCCGGATCAGGGTGGCGGCCATCACAAGAAATTCACTCATCACATCCATGTTCTGCTCCTGAAGCTGTCCCACATACGCAAGGTACTGCTCCGTGATCGTGACGATCGGAATGTCATAAATGTCCACTTTATTCTTTTCGATCAAATGAAGGAGAAGATCCAGCGGACCTTCAAACACCTGCAGCTTATACTCTATGTCCATCTGTACCGTCCTCCGTAGTATTCGCTCCTTATCGCTTTCAGGTAATGCTCCAACCGCTTTGCCACCTGTATCGTCCTTCAAGGACACATTTCAGATGATAATGAACACCATTCCTCCGTTGCTGTCATTGATGATCTTCTCCATGGTATCCTGCAGCCGGATCTGCGAATCGTCATTGATCTTGTTGGATTTGGAAACCAGCCCCTCCTCCACCATCTGCTCCACAGTCTTGCCGAAGATATTGATCTTCCAGAGCGCATCCGGTGATTCCTTCATCTGCTCCTTCATATTTGCGAGAAAATCCTTCGCCTGCTCCTCTGTCCCGACAATGGGCGCAATCTCCGTTCCGACATTTGCCTTGATAAAATGCAGGGACGGCGCATTGGCGCGAATCTTAATGCCATATTTGGTTCCATGTTTGATCAGCTCTGGCTCCTCCAGCGTAATACTCTCCTTCTCAGGCATCACAAGCCCATAGCCCTTCATTTTCACGCTGTTCATCGCGTCTGCCACGCGGTCATATTCCTTCTGTTTGACAGCGACCTCCTTGAGCAGGGTCAGAAAATCGTATTCATTTTCCACAGGAGACGACAGCAGCGCTGAGAGCATCTCATAATAATACGCCTCCGGGACAGCAATCTCCATATCGACCGTACCGTCCTTCAGGTTCAAGCCGGATACCTCTGCGCTTTCAATATACTCGCTCTCCGGCAGAGGCAGATCATACATCTTTTTCATGCCGGAGGCCTCAGCCATCACCTGTCTGGCATACTCCACCACCGCCTGCTTGATCGGGTGTGTGACAGGCAGCGTCTCCACCCATTTGGGGATATAAAAACCGATCTGGTGCACCGGAAATTCCAGCAGGATATGCTTTAAGATTTCCAGAATATCATTGCCCTTCAGCTGGTCGCAATTAACCGGCAAAACCCTCACGCCATACTGTCTCGTAAGTGCGTCGGCTAACTCCGTTGTCTCCCTGCTTCCCGGCCGGGAGCTGTTTAGAATCACGATAAACGGCTTTCCCAGCGACTTCATTTCGCTTACAAGCTCTGCCTCCACCTTGGAGAAATCCTCACGTCCGATCTCCCCAAAGGATCCGTCTCCGGTAATGATCAGTCCGATGGTCGCGTGATCCGTCATCACCTTTTTGGTTCCGATATGGGCTGCCTTCGTGAACGGAATCTCATAATCAAACCAGGGCGTTTTTACCAGACGCTCCCGGTCCTCCTCCATGTGTCCGGACGCGCCGTCCACCATGTAGCCCACGCAGTCCACCAGCCTGACATGAATCTCAGCGTCGTCATTGAGGGCGATCGCAGCCGCCTGCTTGGGTATAAATTTGGGCTCAGTCGTCGTGATCATCCGGCCTGAACCGCTCTGTGGAAGCTCATCCACCGTCCGCTGTTTCTCCGCGCCTTCCTTCATGCCCGGCAAAACCAGTGTCTCCATAAAACGTTTGATAAAGGTGGACTTGCCTGTTCGCACAGGCCCCACAACTCCTATGTACATATCACCGCCGGTCCGCTCCCGTATATCCTCGTATACATCAAACTGCTCCTTCATAGAATCCTCCTCTAAAATGCTTTCTATCACCTGTTCATTCTAAAGAATTATATGCAGAAGCAGTTAATTTATGACCGAAACCTGGCAGCAGGCACGGTTTCGGGAAGGCTTAAAGTCTCCCGCGCCATATTAATCGGCACAGATCATTCCCACATCAGGTTTTGCGACTCCGTCGTGCGATCACGCATCAGAAGACGCATAGCCGCCTCACGCGCATCCGCCCCGTCAAACAATACGGCGTTCACCTCTTCCACGATCGGCATGGACACCTGATACATCTGTCCCAGCGCAAGCGCGGCCTTGGCGGAATACACGCCCTCTACCACCATCTTCACCTGATCCATGGCCTCCTGGTAAGTCTTTCCCTGTCCCATCAGGAAACCGGCATTCCTGTTGCGGGAATGCTTGGAGGTACAGGTAACAATCAGATCCCCGATCCCGGAAAGTCCGGATATCGTCTCAATATGTCCGCCCATGGCCAGCACCAAACGGCTGATCTCCGCGATACCCCTGGTCATCAGCGCTGCCTTGGTATTATCTCCAAATCCCAGGCCGTCCACCATGCCTGCCGCAAGCGCGATGACATTTTTCAGGGAGCCGCCCAGCTCAATCCCGATCACATCAGGGCTGGTATAGACACGGAAAGTATCCGTCATAAAGGTATCCTGAATAATATCCGCTACCTCTTTGTCCTTCGATCCGGCGACGATCGTGGTCGGAATGCCGCGGCTGACCTCCTCCGCATGGCTCGGACCGGACAAAATGCCGACTCTTGCCTGAGGGCACTCCTCCTCGATAATCTGCGTCATGGTCTTATAGGTTCCATCCTCAATGCCCTTGGCAACATCCACAACGATCGTTCCCTCTTTGATATACGCCGAAGCATGCTCCATCGTATTGCGAACAAACGGAGAAGGAACAGCGCAGACCACCATCTC
>CAMHJT010000157.1 GCA_946185495.1 uncultured Clostridiaceae bacterium
GTTATAATTTGCCGTCTCCGGCGCCTGATCCAGCGAGCGGATCAGGTTGATGGAATACTCCGTCATCTCCAGGGATTCCTTCAGAAGCTCCTGGTTATGCAGGCTCACCTGCTTGAGCACATCCACCTGTTTTAACATCTTGTCCTTCAAAACAATTAAAGGATGCTGAAACTCCGGCTGCTTCTCCATCATCTGAATGATCTCGGAAACAGTGATCGTTTTCGCATCCTTGCCCAATACTGTCGCAATCTCTTCCATTGCCCTGTTTCTTTTACGGGACACAGCCGTGATCCGGTCAACGATGCTTTGCTCCCTCGTGTTCGCCTCCTGCAGGCGCACAAGGTCATTGGCCACAATCACCGGTGTCTTCGCCAGCGACTCCTTCGTGAGCTCCTCATAAAGGCTGCTCTCTTCCTCCAGAGCCGTGATCAAATTCTCAATTAAGCTCGCCATCTAATACTCCTCTAAAAAAGATTCCAAATTCCACCCGGACAGCGGATCTCCTGCTCCGGAAGCTGCCACTCCCGGAACGGATATGACGTCCCGACCATGCGCCACCCATGATCAGGACGCCACATTAAATACTTCTCGCCTCATAGGCGGCCATCACCTTATCCGCAAAGCTCTCAGCGCTGACCTCATAGTTTCCGCTTGCGAGCTGCTCCCGAAGCGCTTTTACCCTGTCCTCCCTGACATCGGGCACCGCGCCCAGAGCCGCCTTCGCAGTCTGCATATCCTTGCCTAATCCCGAAAAAGATATCTGATCCTTCGGAGATACTGTACCTGTCTTACCAGAACTGTAACTCTTCTTCACAGATTGAACGCCATATACCTGGCTTACCTGATTATATACTCCAATCCGCATACTGTTACACCTTCCTTCTTCTCTCCGGCCCGTGTCCCGCAGCCTGTGCCAGCCAACCAACCGGATAAATTGAACTCCATTCATTTGATGAATCGCTGAAATATCAGGTTCCGTTCATCTAATGAATTAACGGGTTCACTAAATATATCGGACACATTTTCGAAAACATTATACCCAATCGGCAACTATTGCCATTGTTCGCAATTTGCCACTGTTTTTCAATACACTCATCCTCTGCCGGGCAAAAAATGAGCAATGTCCGTTCCGGCAGCAGCATGGCATTATATCTCTTTCCCATTCATTTTAAAATCTGTCGGCCGCTGTTTCCAGCCGGATTTTATTTTACCGTAAAAACAAAAAATCCCCCTTTCAGGCAGAGAAAGTTTTATTTTCTCCTGTCTGCCTGAAAGGGAGCATCCTATCACCAGGATCCTATTACCAGGATCTTATCCCTGTTGCGATCTACCACAGAAAACCTCAGACCCCGTCGCGGAATATCCTGTTCTTTCAGCTTGTTCAAACGCTCATCCGCTTCGCCGGAAAGCCTCGCTGCAGCCCGCTATGCTTTCTTCCCCGCATAGGAATGTTTGTCCTATGGCAATATTTCTAAACAGTTGCTTATTTGTCAATAAACCGCATTCTCGCTGCTTCCCTGTGTTTCTTTTCCACAATGGACTCTGAACCCTTAAGCATATTATCCACTGTCCCCAACAGCTTATCCTTGCAGGACTGGCACAGCCTGCCAGATTTGATCATCTTGCCGCAGCTCTCGCAGTCTATGCCGATGCCCGACTCTTCTGAAAAGGAAAGACGCTCCTCCCTGATCCAGCGGCGAATCTGATTCGCGGACACATGGGTAGCCTGCGCAACCTCCGTGATCCCGTCATGTGTGTTTTCACGGATATATTCCTTGACCTCCTGAAACTTCTCCTCCAGCTTGTCCTTGCAGCTTGGACAGATTGGCGGTCCCGCCAGATAATTAAACATCTTTTTGCATTCCTTACAGGTTCTCACTTCCATATGTTTTACCTCCTCGTATAATATACATTGGCACAATTGTAAAGGTTTTCTCCCGCATAGTTCATGCACTGGAAGCAGCATCGTTTTCCACCGCATATTCCTCACACAGGTAATTGCCCCGGTTCCCACCGCTGTTCCCGTCCACCGGAAACCGCATCGGTTCCGCCTTCTTCCAGGCTATAGCACGGTCAACCCCTCACCTCAGTAACCCTGGCCGATTGCCACACTGGTGTAGTATACCTTCTCCACGCCCGCCGCCAGCAGCACCCTCGTGCAGGCCTCCACCGTCGCGCCGGTCGTATAGATATCGTCCACCAAAAGCACCTGCTTTAATTTTATCCTATTTTCACCAATTTTGAAAGCACTTTTTATATTTTCCAGCCTCTGCCTGTCATTTAATTCCTTCTGGGGCTCGGTATCGCGGATCCGCCTCAGGTAATCCGGATAGACCCGGCATCCCATGCGCCTGCCAAGGCACTGTGCCAGCACCTGTGCCTGATTGTAGCCGCGCCTGCGTCTCCTGTTTCTGTGGATGGGCACCGGCACCAGCCCGTCAATCCCAAGGCGTCCCAGTGTCTCCCCGTAGCGTGCCATCATGCAGTCCGCAAAAAAATCCGCGTATGCCCGCTGGTTCTGGTATTTCATCGCCGTGACCGCTTCCTGCACTGCCTCCCGGTAGACAAATACGGGAAATCCCCTGACATAGCTCTTGGGAAGCCGCACACAATCCCGGCAGTACTCAGTTTCCTCATATTCCACAGGCTTGCCGCATTTCATACAGGCCGGCTCCCTGACCCATTCCACCTTCTTCAGGCATTTTTCGCAGGCCGCCCCCGCGCCGAAAGGCCTGACCTGCCCACACAGGGGACAGCGGGGCGGATAAAGCAGATCCAACACCCTGTTGTTTTTCATCCCGTTTAATTCCTCCTATCCGCCGGTTCATGCACCTGTAATCCCGTGAACATGCTTGCCGGTGCCGGCATGTTTCCATGTCATGCCCTCCGTCATTCCCGCAGCTTTGGCTGCTCGCCGGAAAGCCTCTGCAACCGCAGATTTTTAGATGAATACCTCTTCAGCCAGGCGTCATCTCTGCGGCTTTGGCTGCTCCCCGGAAAGCTCCACCAGCCGCAGGTCTAACGATGAATACCGCTTCTGCTCGGCGTCATTCCGGATCATATTCTCCACCATCCTGCCGCTCCCCACAATGACGACGCAGGACTTAGCCCTGGTGACAGCCGTGTAGAGCAGGTTCCGGTTCATCAGCACCCTCGGTCCCGAAAAAAGCGGCAGCACAACGGCAGGATACTCACTCCCCTGGGATTTATGGATGGTGATGGCGTAGGACAGTTCGAGCTCATCCAGGAGGCTGTACGGGTAGTGCACCTCCTTTTCGTCATCGAAGAGCACCACAATCTCCCCGTTGTAGTCATCGATCTGCCGGATCACACCCATGTCGCCGTTAAAGACGCCGACGCCCTCCTCCGCCTTGAACCTTCCCTTGGGGCTGTACACCGTCCACTCCAGCCTGTAATTGTTTTTGACCTGCATGACCTTGTCTCCCTCCCGGAAAATGGTCCCGCTTTTCAACTCCTTTTCCCGCTTGTCCACAGAGGGCGGGTTCAGTACCCGCTGAAGCTCCTGGTTGAGGCTTCCCACGCCCAGGTCGCCGTTTCGCATCGGCGTGAGCACCTGGATCTCAGAGGCGCTGCAGCCCACATAGCCCGGCAGCTTGCCGGAGAGCAGCCGCCCCACCTCCTGCGCCACGTCCCTGGTACTGGTACGGGGCACATAGAAGAAATCCCTGCATTTATTATCCATGCAGATCGCCTCGCCCCGGTTAATCTTGTGGGCGTTTTCCACGATCCTGCTGCTCTCATCCTGCCGGAAAATCCGTTCCAGCGCCACCACCGGAACACAGCCGGAATGGATCAGGTCCTTTAACACATTCCCTGCGCCGACAGAGGGAAGCTGCTTTTCGTCCCCAACGAGAACCAGGTGCGTGCCCGGCACAACCGCGCACAGCAGGGCGTGCATCAGGGACAGGTCCACCATGGACATCTCATCGATAATGATCACGTCCGCCTCCAGCGGATTGGATGCGTTGCGTTCAAACCGCACGGCATGACTTCCCTCCTCCACGCCGCCGTTAAGCTCCAGCAGGCGGTGGATCGTCTGCGCCTTCCAGCCCGTCGCCTCCGTCATCCGCTTAGCCGCGCGTCCGGTCGGCGCCGCCAGCAGGATGACCGCGTCCTCCTGCTCAAAGTACCGGATCACCGCGTTGATCGTGGTGGTCTTGCCGGTGCCGGGTCCTCCCGTGATCACGGAAAGCCCTTTGCCGGCAGCCTGCAGAAGCGCCTCCTTCTGTCTTTCATCCAGAACCAGCCTGCCGCCCTCCTCCATCGAGGAAATGGTCTGCTGCACCGCCTTCCGGTCAAATGGCATATCCGCGCGGATATCCAAAAGCATCCGCGCCGTATGCAGTTCCTTGTGATACTGGGAGGATGTGTAGACGATCATCTCTCCGTCCCGCTCCCGGAACACCACCTTGCCCTCCACCTGCAGGTTCATGAGCTGCGCCTTGATCGACTCCTCCGCCACCGCCCGCTCCGCGCAGTCCGGCCCGTCCGGCTCTCCCGCCAGAAGCTGCCTGGTCCAGCTTACCAGCAGCCGTTTCGGCAGGTAAATATGGCCCAGCGTCCCGGACTGGTTCAAGGTATAGATCAACGCCGCCCGGATCCGGAAATCGGACTGCTGCCCGATCCCCGCCCTCGCCGCGATGGCGTCCGCGGTCTTAAAGCCGACGCCCTCGATATCCTCGGCAATCCGGTAAGGGTTTTCCTTCACGATGCCATACAGCTTCTGTCCGTATTCCTGAAAAATCTTCACCGACAGGTTCGGCGAAACGCCGAAGCCCGACAAAAACATCAGCGCTTCCCGCATGGCCTGCTTCTCCACAAACTGCACGCCGATCTCCCTGGCCTTCCGTTCCGAAATCCCCTTGATCTCCGCAAGGCGCTCCGGCTCCTCCTCGATGATCCGGAAAGTGTCTGGGCCGAATTTTTTCACGATGCGTTTGGCCATCACCGCGCCGATGCCCTTGATCGCGCCGGAGCCCAGATACCGCTCCATGCTGTCCGCGTCCCCCGGCAGCCTGGCCTCATAGCTCTCCACCTTGAACTGCATGCTGTAGCTCGGATGCTCCACATACTCGCCCCCGGCCACAATATACATGCCCTCCTCAATGCCGGAAAGATAGCCCACAAAGGTCTCATCCTCCCCGTCAGAGGTCTCCACAGCAAATACCACGTACTGGTTGTCTTCATTTTTGTATATTATTTTTGAAACGACGCCTTCCCGTTCCATAGTTTCCTTCTCCTGCATTGTTATAAATGATTCCAGGCAACTGTTCAGTACCTGCTGATTCCATTTCCGCCAAACAGATTATTCGTCTTATTTTTCAGTTCCATTCTTGTACCATTTATGTTAATATTAAATGAGAAATATGTTCTTTCCGTTAACTTTTAAAGCTTAGCGCAGCCACTGGCAATGCATAAATAAATCGTATATGCCCGCAAATGAAATCCTATGTCAAATCACATATAAGAGGAGGTACCCTATGGAAAATGAACGCAAAACCCAATTCCCGTCATTTGAAAACCGCGACCTCTATGTCGAGCTCGGCGAACACATTTCCTTCTACCGGAAGCGCATCCGCATCACGCAGGCAGAGCTGGCCAGGCGCGTCAATATCTCCCGCTCCTATATGAGCCGGATTGAAAGCTCCAATAATTCCCAATCCTTTTCCCTTGAACTTCTATTCAATATCAGCCGGGAGCTGGGCGTTGAACCCCGACAGTTCTTTGACCCCCTCCCGGCGGATGATGACGCAAAATGACCGGGCGCTTGATACACGCACAGAAATTTCTTAGTAACTACTCAGCAGGTCTGCGCATTCACTGCGCAGACCGTGCCAAAACAGTAT
>CAMHJT010000158.1 GCA_946185495.1 uncultured Clostridiaceae bacterium
GACTGCCTGCCTGTCAGGTTGGATACTCTCTCACTGCGGGTTTCGCCGTTCACATTCCACTTGACGTCATAGATACCGGACACCAGATCCTTCACCTTCAGGACCGCCTGGCATTTTGAATAGTAAATGCCGGTTCCATTCTGCACATATACGGCATGATAATCACCAGCCAATACCACCAGCGGCTCCAACGTCGGCGCAGTATTCTCAACGCCCCACTCTGTCACGCCGTCGTTGGACAGCTTGTTGGCGTTTGCCTCCACATTGCCCGCCATATCATCCGCATGGAATACGATCTCACCGACCTCTTTTTCCACGCCCGCAGGAATCTCAAATCTCACTGTTGCCTTGCCATCTGATTCCTTCACAAAGGGAAGTGTCTTTTCCGCGCCTCCAAACACACTGTAGTACAGATTGTTCAAACCGGAAACCGTATCAGAATAAGTGATCGTCACCGTCAGCGTATTGTTGAAATAGCTTCCGAAGGTCAGCGCGCGTCCTTTTCCCGGGAAGTACAGGCCGCCCTCCGCGATGGCCTCTCCATCCGTGAGTTTGTCACCGCCAACCGTAAACTCAAAGCCCTCATACTGGGGAGCCGACTCGTCTACCTTGACATTGATCTCCTTCCAGTCCGTCACAGCATTCGTCTTGCTGTTGAAAAGCTGTACATAATAGGTACCATCCTTGGAATCATGGATGTTGACCGGAGAAGCCTCCGTGCCCTGCATGACCTCCGTCCTGTTTCTCGATACCCTGACCGTATCATATCCGGCCGTCGAGATCGGTGAAACCTGTGCCGGCGAGCCGATATACCAGTCCGTCGACTCATTATAGTTGCCTGTAATCACAAAATTCGTATTGAGGATTGGGCTTCTCTGTACAACCTCGAACACGCCCTCCGCGGCGCTGTTCACGATCACCTGGTAATTGGAGCCCTCTCCCGCCGAAGCCTGGATTCTGAACTGTCCCTCCTTCAGCAGATCTGTACGCTCCGGGAAGGTAGTGTAGACAATGTCTCCCAACGCTTCGACATCCTCCCCCTCCACAAAGCCTTCATTCGCTGCCGGCGTTACCGCCGGATCCTCCTTCACATGGAAGGAAGCGGCCGGTGTCGCTTCACCAGTCTCGATTGCGGTAATATCAGAATATGTAGCAAGATATACCCTTCTTGTCGTGATCACGCCCGGAACCGACCATCCGTCCGCGTCATTCGGCATCAGCTGGTAACCGCTTGGATCCTTGCCCTCCGGCGCTTCAAGCGATGGTTTCACAAGAAGGATCTTGGTATTGCCAACACTGGCTGATTCATAGGTAGCCTCTGCGAAGGTCACCCTGACACCTTCCTGATCCGTGGCCAGCGTCTTGCTGAACGCCTCACTGACATTCTTGGTTCCGTCATAAATCTTCTCATTGGAGCGGTCTGTCGGTGCAATGATATTCACCTGCGTTCTCGAGATGCTGATCGTGACCTCAAATGTCTTATCCTCATCACGCGGGATATTGTCAATCACCTGCAGCTTCAGAACCAATGGCTCCGCTGGTACCTTGGTCGGTCCTGCCGTACCGATGGAGATTCCTCCATCCTCTTTCTTCACTGTAATTCCATAATTATTTTCCCAGTCACCGATCGTCTCATCCGAAGTAAGAATCACAAATCCCAGTGAGTCTGTGGAATCTGGAATCCCCTTCTGCTTGTAAAACGCCTGAATATTATGCGTCCTGCCCGGCACCCCGTACTGGTACTCCGTGATGGCATACTCTGTAAGCTCAATATCGTCCAGCTCATACCTCGGGAACAGCGTCAGGGTCGGCGTATTATCAAAATCAAAATATTTCTGCAGATTCTTGATACTGTCACCGACAGAAACCTCGATTGCGGAGCCTCCAGAACGAACCTCCCAGCCGCAGAAACGATATCCTGTCTTCGGATATACCCTGTCTGAATAATCCTGTACCTCTGCCTCCCTGTCATACACCACATCCTGCGGCAGGTATTCCGTCACCTGTGTGTTGTCGCTCAGCGAATAATATACCTGATACTGCTTCGGATCCCATCTGGTAAGGACGCTCTGCTTGTAGCTGTTGCCCTTGATCGTCAGCGTCACAGAGCTTCCGTCCGAGGAGGAGACATTGTTCGCGCTCACAAATTTGTAACCGGATCTTTTGAAATTCGTGATCACCAATGTCGCCGTACCGTCCTCGTCCGCGTCTATCACGCAGGAAGCACCATTCTCAATCACCTTGCCGTTCACCTCACAGGTAGCGTCCGATCCCTGGTCATCTGTGATCATTACCTGATATTTTAACAGTGTTCTCTTGGAATATAGCTCAATATAATCCGCCTTGGAAGTAGATCTCGTCACATATACCTTATCCAGGTTCTCCACAGGCCTGGTACACGCAGCGTCATAATACCATTCATCGGAAAACTTGAAGCACCCGTCTCCATTATAATCCGCCGTAAGGTTCAATGTCTGTGAATTGGCGTTGCATACGCCGGAGCAGACATATGTAAATTCTGCCGGATTGTCTCCGATCGTCTCGTTGGATTTTACCTTCTGCTCTGACAGCTGGCTGTCATTACCCGCAAGCGTTGTATAGTGGCAGATCAGTGTCGCGAATTTATTCGAATCTTCATTGCCCAGCTTCGCGATGGCCTCTTCCTCTTCCACAGCCTCATAGATCTCGTCCGCGTCCGCCGGAGCCTCTGCAGGCTCCAATCCCGTTTCTCCTGCTTCTCCCGTTTCCTGAAAGGTCTCAGATCCTTCCGCATCATCGGCGATCACTTCCTCAGACATATACATCGTAGGACTGGCAGGCGCTGTCTCCGCCGAAGGCTCTCCCTGAACCGGCTGTGCTTCCTCCGCTGCCGCAGCCTGTTCCTGCTCCGCGGCAGGCTCCTCCTGTGCCGGTGCGCTCTCTTCGGCCGCAGGCTCTTCAGCCTGTTCCGCCACAATTTCCTCCACCGCAGCCTCTTCCTCCTCATCCTCGATAACTTCCTCCTGCAGCTCGAGCTGTGCCTGCACTGCTTCCTCGTCATCAATCAGCTCCGTCGCCGACGAGGTAAGGAAATAAGACTGGGACACCAGCATGACAAGCACCATCACTATGGCTACCACTCTCTTGCCAGCACCTGTCGTCCACGAGAAAAAATAATCCACAACGCTGATAACTGCCACCAGCGCCAGTACCGGATACGTCAGCACCTTGTGCTTCTTTGCCGCCTTCAATAATGATTTGATCAATCTGTTTTTTGTATTCATGCCATCACCTCATACTCCGAATCATAACCGCGCCATCTAATGATAATATCGACCTGTTTGCCCTATCTGTTAACCTTGCCTAAACACACCACCATATAGTAACTGCCCGGCAGGGTGCCAATCAGTTACGCAACGGGTGAAGCTTACACATCCAAATTCATCCGCTGCACGGCTAAATATACTGTTTTGACACGGTCTGCACGGTGAATGCGCAGACCTGCTGAATAGTTACACTAGATATTCAATTACATTTGGGTATAGTATACCATATCTGTCACAAAAATGAAAGAATTTTCGTATCCTCTATCTCCCTCATTTTTTCCCGGCTAACCAGTTACCTATGTCAATAATCTGTATTCCCTCATACTGATAGGTTTCGTGGCGTGTTCTGGCTATCAGGATCTTCGGATATGCGTCTTTGATCTTCAGCAGCGGATCCGTCTCTCTTTGGAAGGTATCCGGGCTGCTGATATTATCTGAAACCTGAATATAGATCTTCTCATCACGCTTGATCGCCACAAAATCTATTTCTTTTTTATACAGTACACCGACATAGACCTCATATTTTCTGCGCAGCAGTTCTATGGCAACTATGTTTTCCAACACCCTGCCGTAATCAAGATCCTTTGTGCCGAGCTTTGCATAGCGAAAGGTATGGTCACTGAGATAATACTTGTCATTCGTGTTCAGATATTTCTTACCCTTAATGTCATATCGCCTAATCCTGTAAAAGGCAAACGCGTTGCAAAGGTACTGCAGATAGCTGGATACTGTCTTGTGATTGATCTTATCCTGGTTATTTGTCAGCGAGTCCGCAATATTACGGGCAGACGACAGATTCGAGATATTATCCATCAGAAAGTCAACGATCCGGTCCATCAAGACAGGATTTCTGATTTTATACTTTTGACGAATATCCCTCAAGATCAGGGTGCTGAATACATCCTCAATGTAATCGTACTTCGCTTCCCTGTCACGGTAAAGGTAAGAACCTGCCATGCCGCCCTCAGTGATGTACCTGTCAAACGCCGGATAAATATCATTCAGGTCATAATACGTCAAAAACTCCCGGAAGGAGAAGGGATACACCTTGATTTCAAAGGTTCGTCCTGTGAACAAGGTCGCCAAATCCGAACTTAGCAGGAAAGCGTTTGAACCCGTGATATAGATATCGTACTGTTCGGAAGCGTGCAGGCTGTTGATCGTTAACTCAAAATCATGACACATCTGTATCTCATCGATCAGGACAAAGTTATCCTGACCGGAAATATATCTATCCTGTATATACTTATTCAGGGCGTGATACTCTTTTAACTCCTCATATTTGCTGAGGTTGAAATTAATGTGGATAATATTGGCGTTCTCATATTCTTTGTCAAGATACATCTTAAATGCGTCGAGCAATTTTGATTTACCGCAGCGGCGTACACCTGTGATCACCTTAATATCCGGTGTGCCGATAACATTTTTCAGCTTGTCCAAATACATCGTGCGTTCGATCAGCTTCATATAAATCACCTCAAAGCCAGTATAACAAAAATATTTCCCAAAATCAATTTTTTTTCGATTTTGGGAAATATTTTTGACTTTTCATAAAATGATGTATAAATACAGAAACACCGGTACCGGACAAACTGTCCGATCCCGGTGTTCCCGTAAAATCAAAGATATCTCATGAGATGATTCACTTGACCGTCACACTGATCTTTTTCGCGTAACCGTTTCTTGCATATACATATACGGTACAGCTTCCGCTGCCAACCGCTTTGATCACTCCGGTCTTGCTGACCGTAGCGACCTTCCTGTCGGAGGACGCGTACCGGAACTCCTCAGCATGCGCGTTTGTAAGCAGCTTCTTTTTCTTTGCCACACGGGTCGTTTTGGCCTTGACAAATGAAACCTGCTTTGCTTTCAGTTCAAGCTTTGTGCCGGAAAGGATCTTGAGCTTCTTCGCGTTGGTGTATTTCGCGTTCTTTCTTCCAACCACATGGGCTGTTAATGATTTCGCGAGAATGATCTTTTTCCCCTTCACGGTCCTGTATCCTACGACATAGATCTTATAGTTCTTCTTAAGCTTAAGCTTCTTGCCGGCTACCTTACTGATGGAAACACTGGTCACATCGGTGTTCAGTGTCGCGTCCGGAACCTCGGAGAATGCCTTGCCGCAATACTGGATATATACGTCATAATTTTCGCAGGAATCCACCTTGCCCCATGCGATGTTCATCTTGGAAGCCTTCTGGTCTGCCTTGAGTCCCGCGTTGAGCAGAACCGAGTTATGCTCCAGCTCCTCAGGAGTAACTGTGGTCAGGGCAAGCTCTTCTGCCGCGGCTTTCTCTGCTGCGGCTTTCTCTGCTGCTGCCTTCTCTTCCGCCGCCTTCTTCTCGGCTGCTGCCTTCTCCTCCGCTGCCTTCTTCGCCGCCGCTTCCTCAGCCGCCTTTTTCTCGGCTGCTGCCTTCTCTTCTGCCGCCTTCTTCGCTGCCGCTTCTTCCGCCGCTTTCTTCTCGGCTGCCGCCTTCTCTTCCGCTGCCTTTCGTTCCGCTTCTGCTTTCTCTTCGGCCGCCTTCCTCTCTGCTTCTGC
>CAMHJT010000159.1 GCA_946185495.1 uncultured Clostridiaceae bacterium
GTGATGTAATGTCCCTAAGGAGTGATCATATACGAACGTTCCGCCAAGGCATTTCTTGAATGTATGGGCGAATCCGTCATAATAATAGCTCCAGAATTTATCGAATGTATATTCTTTTTTATCAAACCTGGTCTGTTTTGACAAACCCTCCGGAAGCACAGTTCGTCTTTCATTGAAATCATAGCAATAAAAACTATTTCCCAGGAACCCATGTTCTATGCCATCATCCCATAAAGAACCTGTTTTGTATTTAAATGTACCTTTTGAATCATAGTCAAGGTAATGCCATGTATCATACACTTCAAAAACAGCACCCGTGAGTTTATCAACGCCATAATCGATCTCTCCATAAACGTAACCATTTGCATAACGATAACCCGGTTTTTTAGGCTCCAGATCAGGCTCCACCCCATCATATTTCCAGGCTCTGTATTGTTCCTCTGTCACAAAGTCATACTTGGGGGGATAAAAATACAGCCTGGGATAATCTGCTTCATAATATGTCTCAAGGTCGCTGTCGTAACGGAAATCACCATACCTGTCATCTATAAAATCCTGTGTATCGGGATCGTAGCGGTACCTTGCCTCACTGTTTTTGCTGTTTACCTCCGCTGTCCCATAATCAGGTCTTTGCCAGGTGTTCTCCGCGATCAGGGGACCCTCGCCCTGTTCATCAGCTTCTGTTATGCCGGCCTTGTCCTGATTGACATCAGAGCCCGTGTAAGACTCCCCGGCCGTCCCACGACTGCTATTCACCGCACTTGCCAATACTCTCTGGGTATCGCCCGATTTTACGAGATTGAACTCTATGGCAGCATCGTAACTGCTTCCATCGCTTCTCACCCTGGCCATGTTCGCTTCCTGCTTCCGGCTGTCGTCCTTTCCTGTTCCCGGCTGCTCCCCTGAAACGCCGCTTTCTGCGCGGGTACCGTCCTGTCCGGAATCCGCCCTGTCCGGCAGCTCCTCCACATCTTCCCCTTCCGAAGCCTCGTCCTTTTTCGTCTCTCCGGTTGCTAAGTACACCTCCACCTTCTCGACAGAGTCGATGGCTGTCTCCGTCTGGAATATATAATCCTGCACCGTCCAGGAATCAAGGGGGCTTTCCTGCTGGACGCTCTCAATGTAATGGATATCCTTGATCGCAGAGGATCCGTAATTCTTGTCGAGATCATCCCCTGCCTTGTACCGGAGGATGGAATCCCCCCTGCTGCCCCCGTCCACATTCGGAAATACGAACTGGGACCTGCTCACTCCGCTCTTATCCTTGTAGCGTACCACCAGATAGAGCACGGTATCCCCGGCGCTCTCCCCTGTAGCTATGGTAATGGAATACGTATTCGCCGCCGCGTCCGTGATCGTTCCATTTTTCCAGCCATCCATCCCCTTATAGGCCGTATAGGATGGCGCCTGCTCATCAGGCGTGACGGAATACTGCGGAAGGAGCGCGTCCCCGCTTACAACACCGTCATCCCCGTCCTGCCCGGTTTCCGTGTCCTCCGCGGCATCATTGGTTTCCGTACCCGTAATATTCGCAGCCCTTCCCACGTTCTCCGGAACGCAGGATAACAGCATTGCCGCCACAAGCAGGACTGCCAGCCCTCTTTTCCATACCCTGTTATGATTGCGATATCCTCTGTTCATATTCCATTCCCCATTTCCCAGATCCGTTACTGTTTCCCTGTGTCAATCCTCAGGCCCTGCCGCCTTCACAAACCTTGCCGCGCCATGAACCTTACTGTGCCAATCCTCAAGTTATTCCGACTTCACATGCCTTGCTGCGCCATGAACCTTACTGTGCCAATCCTCAAGCTCTTCCGACTTCACATGCCTTGCCGCGCCATGGACCTTACTGTATCAATACTCAGGCTCTACTACATTCACAAGCCTGATCGCATCATAATAGCACAACAGTTCAGCATTATCACTTGCATATCTCTTCGACATGTATTCTTTCACGATTGTAGCGGAATTGGGGTAATTAGCAGCTATCTTTTCATTACAGAATTTTTCAAAGGTATAGTTCTCGGAGAATACATACCTCGCCAGTGTAGCCGTCTTGTCATTTCTCAGGGTGCCCCCGTTATTCATATCATAAGACTCCAAAGATGAAGCCAGGCCGTTAAAGCTCTGCGGGCATGTGATGCCAAAATACATGATGTAGGTGCCCGACACGTTCTTGACATAGTCATAACCATCGATGTCCGACAGCCCCTCGACCTCTGAAAAGTCACCATTCTTTGTGATGTTCACATTATAGAGAAGCCGGTTGATGCTATCACGCTTGACCGCCGCCATGATCAGTCCCTCTCCCCTGTTCTCGATCACGCTTCCCTTATCGATCTGGCAGAAGCTGTTGGCGAACAGGCCATAATTGATCAGCGCAGAACCGCCGGTCAGCTTCAGGGAGCAAACCCCCAGGTTGGCAACATCGTTGATCGAACCGGAATCGCGGTACGCATCCGACAGGCAGAACAGCCTGCCCTCAGGCATCACCACGATCTTGCCGCCATTGGTGCACTGCATGGAGGCCTCTTTCGTTTCCAGAAAAGGGCTGATACACCCGCCATCCTTGATGATGATGGTACCCCCATTGTTGATGATCTTGCCGTTGTTGATCAGATTGGTGGTGACGGAGAGTACGCCCCCGTCGTTTACCACGATCTTGGATCCCTCCGGAAGAATGATGCCGTCAGACCGTTGCAGGTGGTTATTGACATCCATGAACTCCGCGCTGTTGATCTCAAGAAGCTCTCCTTTACCGATGGTGGTGGTTCCGCCTTCGCCGGTCACCGGATCGCCGCCCTGGCCCACCAGGGAGGCAAAGGTATAAGGCGTTCCCACATACCACATGAAGCGGCATTCCGAATTGCTTAAGGATACATCATAGATATTGCGGCCGCTGGTATGCGCCCTCGCGCCAATACCATAGCTGGAAGCGCTGATGCAGGGACCGTTGCCTCCAAACTTTCTCACATCCAGTGCCATCAGATAGCCCTCCCTGCACACAAGCGTCGTGGAAAAGCCCCCGATATCCTGCCCGGAATCGCTCTGCCAGTAATCGCTGATGGCGTAATCCAGACCGTCCAGATCGGAATCATCCTCTTCATTCAGGTCCGCCTTGACCACCCATGTATCTCCGCGCCCTCCGCTTTCCGCTCCAAAGGGCTGGAAGCAGAACTGATATTTATCACCCCAGTAGGTATCGCTCGGCTTCACAATGGCCATAAACGGCTCATTCTTCTCGCCGCCGCTGCCCCTCCAGTATTTTTCAATGAAGTAATCCTCCTCACCAAGCATGCCCTCCATCACCTCATAAAAGGATACATCGTTCGGATCCTTGGCAGAGCCCCTGGCAAGAACGATATTGGTATCGATCCTGTAGGTATTGCGGTCCTTCAGCTTGGTCCTCAGATTGTTGCCCAGCTTATTGGCCTTGATATACGGCACGCCCATCGGAGAGCCGGTGGTATAGAACACGCTGCTTCCAAAGTGATCCGTGTCATCAAGGGATTTCCCGTCATCGTCCAGCTTGATATAATAATTTTCAAACTGGTTGAACGCTCCCGCCACACCCGTCGCGCTGGAATTGTCCTTCCCCAGCGCATCAAATTCGGTCTTGTACCAGTTACTTTGATCTCCCCGGAACACATGTTCCTTATCCGCATAGGTCGACACAAAGCCCTTATAGCTGCCGCTCGCATCCATGCGTACCAACATGGAAGGATGATACCTGCCGTCATTTAACAGCTCGTTCGCGTTGGACTGCGTCACCTTCTGCCACTTCCACAGCACGATGCGCCCGTGGGTGTCCTTTAAGATCTTGGTGGCAGTATCCGCCTCCTCGAATTCCTCCGTGGTGGCGGAATCCCAATCCCCCGAAGCTGCGTAGGCCACAGGCGATACGCCGTTAAACAGGCTGCATGCCATCACGCAGGCCAGCAGCATTGCCCTGATCCTCTTGTCTGTATTACGAAATTTACTGTTCTTTTTCACGTGCATGGTATCTGTCTCCTTTCCGCCTGTCCGGAATCATCTTTGGGGTTCTCCAGCCGTCCTTCATTGCCTCTGCCTTGCTGGTACCCCGCAGATGCACAGGCCGGCTGCACCGGTACACAGCCTTCCTTATTTCCTTAACTTTACCATATTCTGCGTAACAAAAGCGCAACACGACGCTCTTTAACAGTTCCTCATTTGCAGCTTCTATTTCTTCGGTCCTTTTTTGCTGACAGACAAAAGCACCCGTCCATCCGACATAAATCTCACCCTGATATACTCCGTCACATGGTACTGTTCGCTTGAAACCGTCAGAATCGTCTCCTTTACGACAACCGCCTGCGCTTCCCGGTCTGTCATCCCGGACGAATCCCCCATCCGGTCTGCTGCGCCCGAAGCGGCAAGGATCATATCTTCCACTGACTCAGTCGTCACGCTGGCAGCCGGATCGTCGATCTCATATAATCCCGAATAATCCAATGTGCTGTTGATTCCGGAAGCGTCTTCCGCCTCCCCCTGCTGTTTGGCCAGTTTGGGGTCAAGAGTCTCCAGTATCTTCTCCCGTGTCCTGTCATACGCTGCATTAGCGGCGGTTCCTGCCGCATCGCCTGCGGCATCCTCTTCCGATGCACCGGACGAAGCCATTACCTGCTCCCTCTCCCGTACTTCCATCTTTTTCTCAAGAGCCTTCAGTACATCCTCCGGAATCTCTCCGTCCACCAGATAGTCCGACATGTCAATGACGCCGTCCCAATCCTCTCCGTCCGGGATATCCACTTCGGAGACATCCTCCGCAGACTTAGCCGGCTTGACGGGATCGCTGTTTAGCTCTGTCCCATCTTCCGTGGACGCCTCCTCATCCCGGTACACCGCCTCATCGGCCTCCGTCGCCAATTCCGTAACCGGCTCTGCGTCCGGATCATACTCCGGATTCTCATAAATCCAGCACACATCCGCATCCCCATCTCCGACCGTCCAGTCCATGCCTGCCATATTGGTGCGATCTGAGACCTTCCAGTCATTCCCGCCGCTTACAAAACAGATCTTCGCGGTACCGTTGCGGTTATTCAAAAGCATATACGGATAGTCCGTGCCCTTCCCGCCAATGCCGCCGCCCTGGTCGGCAAGCGACGGCGATCCATAGACGCGCAAGGTCAGACCCGATTCATTTTCTGCTATCTCGACCGGTATCGTGACAGACACGATCTCCGCCTCAAAGCCGGACATCTCCCTTGTCTTATAAAGGCGGACCTCCGTCATGCCGGGGGATTTTGGGGACAGGGCATAGGTTACCTTCTCGCCCTTTACTTCCCCCTTCACCGCGCTCTCCACAATGCCGTTTTCCTCCAAAACCTGCCACGGCAAATCTCCATTCTGCCCATCCTGAAGCCGGAACAGGACACTATCTCCTTCCTGCCAGTATACACAGGGATAATCCGTGCCTGAAAAAAGCTTCACCTTTCCCTCATTTCTGTTGATGATCAGAATCGCAATGACCAATACAGCGATCACGCCGATCGCCGCTGCGATCCATATCTTTCTTTTCTCCATGCCTGCCGCCTCCGTTCGGTTCGGATGTTGTTACTAATCCCGTTTCTTTCTCTGTGCTTTGACGAAGTCCGCCAGATCGTCGGCGCTGACCTCCATCACAGTCTCGTTCATGGCCTCCATCCTGTCCTCCAGGTCCATGGCTGCCAGCTTCTTCACGGAAGCATTGTACATCTCCGTAAAGATATAGGGCTTCGGCTCATAATCGTCACTGTCGTCAAAGAAGAACTCATCGTCTTCAAGCTCCAGATCCCCGCTGCCGTCTTCTTCCCAGTCTTCCTCGAATTCCAGATCCGGCTCC
>CAMHJT010000160.1 GCA_946185495.1 uncultured Clostridiaceae bacterium
CGGCCTGCTGCTGCAGGCGGCGAGGAGGGGGATTCCCGCATATCTGGTGGATGAGACCAACCGGATCAGGCTTCTGCTTGCGGAGGTGGATGGCGGCTGCCGGATCCGGAGGGAGGAGCAGTTTGGCACGTACCTGTCAATGCTTCCCTGCTTTGGGATCGCGCAGGGTGTCAGCTGTGAGGGCATGGCCTATCCGCTTGAAAAGCAGGATCTGTTTCCAGGACGCAGCCTTACGATCAGCAATGAGGTGACAGGAAAAGAAGCTGTCATCTCCTTTGAAAGAGGACAGCTTCTGGTCATTGAAAGCAGGGATCGTTGGAACGGGTAACGATGCGATTTATTTTTTCTTGCGCTTGTCTTTTTTTCCGGAATCTTTTTTGTCATTGTCCCTGGATGTTTTTTTATCAGACATCTTTTTACTGTCAGAGATTTTTTTGGAGTCAGGATTCTTTTTGGCGTCAAGGTTCTTTTTGGAGTCAGAATTCTTTTTGGCGTCAGTGTTCTTTCTGGTGTCAGAGATTTTTCTGTTGTCAGTGTTCTTACTGGAATTTGCATTCCTTTCAGAATCGATACGATCTTCTTCATCAGCCGATTGTTTCGCGTGGCCGGAGAGCTTCCGGGCATCGGATTCTTCGCGGCTGCCTGAGGCTTTCTCACGGTCTGTCTCAGCCGCGTAGCCGTTCCCCGCATAGACGGTAGCTTCTGTGTCGTCGTCTTTCTGATTGTTAGCCTCTTCCGCGGCCTTCGTGGTTTTCTGGTGCCTGCGGGCTGCTTTCACTTCCTCTTTTTTGGATTTCTTTGTTTTCTCCAACGGTTTTTCAATCGAAACGGTCTCAAGCTCTGTATCTTCCGGTTCAGCAGGCTTCGGCATGCCGTTTACGATCGGAGTGATATACTGGGATTCGTAATAGTGGTACAAAGCCTTGTATTCCTCACTGTAATTGTCATTGGCGTGCCCGTGCATGTCGTCAAAATCGCGGTGGTTCTCCACGCGTTTAACGATGTGGAGGGCGATGTTCGCGCAGTGGGAGGTGATCCGCTCAAAGCTGGTCACCAGATCTACCAGGGCGATGCCGCCGGGAATGCCGCAGGTTCCGTCCTGCAGACGGTCTACATGATGAGCCTTGATGGTCTCCTTGAGCTTATCCACCATCTCTGCCAAAGGTTCGATACGGACAGCGGCGTTGACATTGTCATGCTTGAAGGCCTCGAAGGTGGTGCGCATCGCGTTGTCTACCGCGCTTATGATCATGTCGAGCTCATACTGTCCCTCCGGTGAGAAGGAGATGTCTTCGTCATTTTTGTGCTGTGCCACATAAAAAATATTGATGCAGTGATCTCCCATCCGTTCAAAATCGCTGATGGAGTTGAGGATCTCTGACACGACCAGCCGGTTGTCCTTGGACAGCCGCTTGGAATTGATCTTGATCACATAGGAGGAGAGTGCGCTCTCGCACCGGTCGATAAAGTTTTCATTTTCCTCCAGCGTCACATGCCTGGACGGGTCGTAATTCCGGATCAGCTCTGTGGCGATCTGGTAGTTCTCATAGATGGCGTCCGCCATGGCAGAGATGACATGCTTACACTGCTCCAGAGCGATGGTCGGCGTATTTAACAGCATCTCATCCAGCGTGGAAAGCTCTTGGTCTGTCTTGGAAATCTCATCATCTCCGGTCAGCCGCCCGGTCAGATTGCCGATCTGTTCGCTGAAGGGCAGCAGCAGGATGCCGGTGATCAGGTTAAAGAGCAGATGGACATTCGCGATGTCACCGCGGTTGACGGTCTGATCCCATCTGCCTATCCCCGCAATATAGTAGATCACGACAAAGAGCACCGCTCCAAGGATATTGAACAGAAGATATGAGAGGGATACGCGCTTTGCCTTCTTGTTGGCGCCGATAGAGCCTAAAAGAATGGTCATGCATTTGCCAAGGTTCTGGCCGATGATGATCGGAACAGCCGTTGCGTAGCTGACGCTTCCTGTCGCGGAAAGCGCCTGCAGGATACCAACGGAGGCGGAAGAACTCTGGATGATCGCAGTAACCACCAGTCCGATCAGGATTCCCAGCAGGGGATTGCGGAAGGATGTAAACGCCTTCTGAAATGCCTCCGAATCCTTGAGGGGCGCGAATACTTCCTCCATGGTTGTCATGCCGTAAAACAGGATGCCCATGCCGACCAGAATGCCGGCAATGTGTTTTGCCTTTTTGTTCTTCGTAAATAACAGGATAAACGCACCGATTCCCACCAGCATGGGTGCGAAGGACGCGGGCTTCAACAGCTTGAGGACGAGGTTGTCGGAGCCAAGGTCGCCGAGCCTTAAGATCTGGGCGGTAATCGTACTTCCGACATTGGCGCCCATGACGACCGGAACGGCCTGAAACAGCTTCATGATTCCGGCATTGACGAAACCGATCAGCATGATGGTCGTGGCCGCGGAGCTCTGGATGATGGCGGTGACGCCCGCGCCCAGGCCGTAGCCCTTCAGATATCCGATTCCTTTTCGTTTGTCGGTAGTGAGACGTTCAAGAATCCGCTCCAGGCCGGAGCCGGCCAGCTTCTCCAGCGAAGATCCCATCAGGCTCATTCCGTATAGGAATAATCCGATCCCTCCCAGAAGCTGCAGAAATGATAGTATGTCCATAATCCGAATATCCTCCTCTATAGCTGTGGTTTTTGTCCGATTTTATTTCTGATTACCAGATGCCAATCCATTCCTATTATAATTTGTTTTTACTTCTTTGTCACTAGAATAATTGAAATTACTGGATTTTTTTTTTTTTATGTGTTATGATAGTGCGGATTGATGAAAAATAAAAGGAGTGGAAAAATGAGTATAGTATGGATTTTACTAGCGTTTGCAGTGTATATGCTGCTGATGATCGTGATCGGCGCTGTCTATGCCGGCAAGACGAAGAACTCTGAGGATTACTTCCTGGGCGGCAGGCACTTAAATGGATGGGTAGCCGCGCTCTCCGCACAGGCCTCGGATATGAGCGGCTGGCTGCTGATGGGACTGCCCGGAAGCGTCTACGCGTTTGGTACCGGGCAGGCATGGATTGCGGTGGGATTGTTTATCGGAACAGTCTGCAACTGGCTGTTTATCGCTTCCAGGCTGAGACGTTACACGATCCGGGCGAATAATTCCCTGACCCTTCCGGCGTATCTGGAGAACCGTTTCCATGATAAGAAGAGGATTCTCCTGGTAGCGTCTTCTGTGGTCATCGTGATCTTCTTCCTCGTGTACACGGCCTCTGCCCTGACGGCGGGGGGGAAGCTGTTCTCCTCTGTGTTTGGCGTGGATTATAAGGTGGCCTTGTCCATCGGGGCTGTGGTCATTCTGATCTATACCTTCCTGGGTGGCTTTATGGCGGTATGTACCACGGATTTTATTCAGGGTACGCTGATGCTGGTAGGCATTCTGCTGGTTCCCATCATGGCTTACTGCATGGTCGGGCCGGAGAATCTGGTGGATGTGATCAAATCTACCGGGGTGACGGGAGGGGCAAGCTCCTACCTCAATATTATGGAAGATTCCGGTTCACGCGTGTCTGCCATCTACATCATTTCCCAGCTTGCATGGGGGCTTGGCTACTGCGGAATGCCGCACATTCTGGTCCGGTTCATGGCGGTGGCGGATGAGAAGGAGCTGCGCAAATCTAAAGTGATCGCGATCATCTGGGTTGCGCTGTCTTTGACCTTCGCAGTGTTCATCGGCATTATCGGGCGCGCATATCTCTTTCCGGAGATTTTGGGTGAGACAACAGCGATCACGTCAGAGAATGTGTTTATTGAGATGATCAAGAAGATATTTGTGGATGACCTGAATCTTGCCTTTTTTGGCGGCCTGTTCCTCTGCGGCATTCTGGCGGCGATCATGTCCACCGCGGATTCGCAGCTTCTGGTAACGGCTTCAGCGGTGGCGGAGGATCTGTTTAAGGGCGTATTTTTTAAGGACGCGAAGGATAAGACGGTCCTTGCTGTGAGCAGGATCACGGTTGTGCTTGTGGCAGTTATCGCATATATCATCGCATTAAACCCGGACAGCTCCGTCATGGGACTGGTGTCCAACGCGTGGGCGGGCTTTGGTTCCGCGTTTGGTCCGATCATCCTGCTGTCCCTCTACTGGAAGAGAGTGAACCTGCCGGGCGCCATCGCCGGAATTGTGTCCGGAGCGGCTACGGTGATCGTCTGGGATTATATCCCGGTCTTCCATACCGGAAGGATTGGAGGGGATGGCGTGGAGGTGGTTGAGACGCTTGGAGCGCATACGGGACTGTATTCCCTGGCGGCTGGATTTGTGATCAGCCTTTTGCTGATCGTCATTGTTTCCCTGGCGACAAAGGCACCGTCTGAGGAGATACAGAAGGAATTTGATGAGATGAAGCAGATGTCAGAGGACTGATCTAACGGGCGGCAGGGAGTTTTCCTGCCGCTTTCTTTTTCCTGCTGCCGGCCGGGAAAGCTGATGCTTGCCAATTATGGTTGCTTGCGAGGGGCAATTCTCCAGCATTGTGGAAAAGAAAAAAAAGAGACCTTGCGGCCTCTTTTTCTATAAAGGGAGAATTGTAATGAAAAAAGTTCAAATAAAAGTTTCTAAAAAGACTATAATGCATAAATATGAACAAATTATGACATGGGACAGAACATTTTGAAAACATTAGATTGAGGATAAAAGAAGGATACAGGAGCCGGATATAAACCAGCTATTTTAGAGGAGATGCAAATGAAGTTTCAGATCATGTGTATCGGGCGTATCAAGGACGCCTATTTCAGGGACAGGATAGAAGAATGCAGGGAACAGGTAAGGAGGATGGGATCACAGCTTGAGATAGCGGAATATCCGGACCAGAGGATTCCGGACCAGCTTTCCGGGCAGGCAAAAGAGCGTTTTCTGGAGAAGGAGTGCGCAAGGCTGATGGAACGGATCCAGACACAGGACTGTGTGGTCGCGCTGTGTGTTGAGGGAAAGGAGATGACCACGGCTCAACACCGGCAGTATGTGCGGGAGGCGGCGCAAAACGGGAAGCAGAGGATTGTCTATGTGATCGGAGGATCCCTGGGCCTGCCGGAGGCGATTAAAAAGCGGGCAGACGTAAAGCTCAGCTTTTCCCGCATGACATTTCCACACCAGATGATGCGGATGGTGCTGTGCGAGGAGATCGTGAGGATAGCGGGATAGGCATATGGCGGCTGAACAGGGATATCAGTCCGGTTACTTATGATATGTCTTTCCTGACAGGATCGTATAGGAGCGGTACAGCTGCTCAAAGATAAGAAGGGAACAGGTACCGTCCGACAGGCTGCAGCGGCTCACACACATGGCTGCATAGGAAGGCAGGGTTTCATCCGGCGGGAGTGCTTCAAAAAGCTGTGCCTCGGTGAAACCCACCAGAATATGTACATTGGAAACGCCGCGCAACTGGAGGGCGCCGATCTTTTCCGCGAATTCCTCGGAGGTATAGCTGGAGGAACCGGCCTTGACAAGGATCAGGGTATGTTTCTCCCCTGAAAGGCTGTCCGGAAGCTTTAATGAGGTGGAAAGGATCAGGCTGGTTGTGCAGTATGCGGAGAGCCGCTTGGCGTATTCTTCGATAGCTGAGAGGTGGTGCGGATTCAGTTTCTTCTGGTTGCAGTGAATATAATATCGCATAAGTTGAGCCTTTCTATTTACAAGCTTTATATATACAAGACAGGCTGTGCAGCCTGGAAGAATCCTTCCACGCCGCACAGCCTGTCTTTCAATCATGCACCAGAGAGGAATCGAACCTCCGCACATGGCTCCGGAGGCCATTGCTCTATCCACTGAGCTA
>CAMHJT010000161.1 GCA_946185495.1 uncultured Clostridiaceae bacterium
TAACGAGAAAAGTGGGGCTGTGACGTGGGAGACCTGCACGCTCCGGTCATGGCTCAATGGGGAGTTCTATGATACAGCCTTCACATCGGAGGAGCAGGGAGCCATTCTGACACAGCATCTATCCAATCCGAACAATGAAAAGTACGGGACTGCGGGGGGGAATGACACGGAGGACAAAGTGTATCTGGCGTCCCTGCAGGATGCGGTGAACGCAGAATATGGGTTCCAGTTGGAAGGCAGTTATGACCAGGCAAGGATCGGAACGGCGACGGAATACGCTGGCGGTCAAGGATTCTATGTGATTGGGGCGGAGATTTTGTGGCTGCGTTCGCCAGGTTGCATGGAGGATTTCGCGTCGTATGTCGACAGTTATGGGCGCGTGAGTTCCGATGGCAGGAATGGGTTTGAAGAGTATGGGGGTGTTCGGCCCGCTTTGCATATTGATCTTTCCTCTCCCTCCGTGCAGGCGGCGGGAAAAATGGAGACTTCTTTGAAAAGCGTGAGCTGGGACATAGTGGAATTGGGAACTTACGGCGGCAGCCCGGCTGTGTGGAGGGTGCTGGAGGTATCGGGAGATACGGCGTTCCTGCTTTCAGACCGGATCCTGGGAAAAAAGGAGTACAATGAGGAGAGGACGGATATCGCATGGAAGGACAGCACGCTCCGGGCATGGCTGAACGGAGAATTTCTGAATGATACGTTTACGGAAGCGGAGAAAGCGGGCATTCTCTCCTGGACATATGAAAACGCGGATAACGCATGGTATGGTACGGAAGGAGGGGAGGACACGCAGGACAAAGTCACCCTGTTATCGATGAATGATATCGTGAAATGCGACTATGGATTTCCATCATATTACGGTTGTGTGCATCGGACGAGGATTGCATGCGGGGAAGAGGGGTTGGGTGTGGAGGGTGTTGGCAGCACCTGGTGGCTGCGTTCGCCCGGCTGCGGTACGGATTCCGCGTCGGGTGTCAGCGGGACTGGGAACGTGATTATCAGTGGCTACTATGTAGATACTGCTTATGGGGGTGTTCGGCCCGCTTTGCATTTTTCTATTTCCTCTCTCTCATCATTGACCTATGCCGGAACTGTGACTGTCAGTGAGGACGGGACGGTGACGTATCAGAAGCCGGGGGAGGGCGCGACAGCGGAAGAATCCCATACGGAGGCACCGACAACGGAGGCACCGAAGACAGAGGCACCGACAACAGAAACACCGAATACGGAGGCAGCGAAGACAGAGGTATGGACAACGGAAATACCGAATATGGAGGCACTGACAACGGAGACACCGAATACGGAGGCACCGAAGACAGAGACCCCGGCAACAGAAGCACAGGAATCCGCGCAGTCCCCGAAGAACAATCCGACCAAGTTCAATCTCGCAAACAAGAAGACCTGCCAGCTTTCAAAGAAAGTAACGATACAGGATGTGGACGGCCTGAAGTCCGTAAAACTGAACGGAAAGAGTGTTGCTCTTAAGAAAGGCAATAAAAAGCTTACATTTAAGCTGTCCAAGTATAAGAAATACCTGAAGAAAAAAGGGAAATGGAATAAACTTGTGATCATCGACCTGAAGGGAAAGAAAACATCCATTCAGTTCAAAATAAAGTGAGGCTGATGATTCCGGTCAATATCATATAGATGGATCGTGATGATTTCTGATCAATTACAGGGGAGCTGAATAGATTGGCATCTTCAGGCCAGGGATAAAAAGTGAAAAAATGTTTTTCAATGGGAAGGGCGTATGCGTGAAGCAGACGCTCTTTTTCTGTATGGGTACGGTCTACGCAGTGAATGGGGCACGTGCAAAATCGAGAAATGGAAGATGGGAGGTGTCTTTTTTATATCAAACCTCCTTGTAATATTTGCATTTCAAACCTGATGTGATAAAATGAGCAAAGTGACGCCCATGCTCGCATGAGGCGGCATTTTGCGAATGACTTCATGGAGCCGACAGGCGACATGATAGAATAAGTAAAGATGATAGGAGGTGAGCAGGAAATGATCTCGTATGGGGGCCTTGAAAAGGTGCTGAAGAAAAAGGGTATAGGAAGGTGATGATCATGATCAACATTTGGGAGTTTGAGTACGCTGGGATGGTTAGGATTATTGATATTGATGGGGTGGAGTTTATTGGTGAGGCCGGAGAAATTACTGAGGCTTCTGAACAAACAGATCTTGCAAAGCAGGAAGACAGCATTACGCTGTACGCTGGGGGATCCATTGAATTTTATGCAAGTGAGATAAAGGCTATAGAAAAGCTGGAGTAACGATTCAGCACCTGCTGGGCAGGTACAAACGGAGAAGCGAAAAAAAGGATGATACCAGAAAAAACTAACGATTTTAGTGGAGGAAAGAAAAATGGCAAAACAACACAGGATCTTTTGGAGATGTATCTGCATTTTTGTATTTGCGCTGCTCATGGAAGGGGGGCTTCCCGCCCGCGCGGCGGAGGCTGCGCTGTTACACCAGACAGAGGCGGTGATCTACGGGCTTGACAGCTCCTATTCCACGATTTCCATTCCGGAAGACGGGCAGCATCCGCAATCGTTTCAGATTACGGTGGAGGGAGAGGGCAATCCTACTTACAGGGTGCTTTCGAGATATGAGGCCGGTCTGGAGGGCTGTACCGATTATGATCAGGAGGCGGTCAATGTGTCAGAGGACGGCCTTGTGACGGTCGGAAGCACGATCTGGTACAATGGGGGCGGTTACTGGACGACCATGAAGATCGAGGGAGCGCAGGCCAGGGTGGAAAACAATTATGGTACAGCGGTGATCCGCGTCACCGTGGGCACAGATCATCAGGATCTGAAGGTCAGGGTTTTGGATTATGCGGATGAATATTACCAGAACGCGCTTGACGCCTATATCGCGGATCACATTACATCGGATATGACAGAGCTGGAAAAAATAGTGGAGATCACCAAATACCCGGCAAGCTTTGACTATTCGGCAAGCTATTCCAGCGGCAAAAGCATGGTATTAAATGGAGGCGGCGACTGCTGGGCAAGCACGGGCCTGATCATCGCGCTGTCGGATAAGCTGGGGCTCAAGGCGTGGGCGCGCAATGGCAACCGGGATGCCGGGGCGGGAAGCGGGCACAGGAACGCGCTGGTGGAAAGCGCGTCAGGCGATCTGTGGTATGAATGTGAGGCAGGATATGGCATGGCGAAGAATTCCCAGACCGGCCTCAGGCCGTATGATGTAGAGGAGCGGACAAGCCTGTACTGCTATTATACGACAGCAGATTCTACAGTTTCCGTATATCAGTACGATGGATATGATACCGATGTCACGACGCTGCGCATTCCTGCCAGCATTGACGGAAAGACGGTGACAGGGATCGGAGCAAAATTTCTATACGGAGATTCCCATTATACGGAGGTTGTGCTTCCGGATACGATTACTTCCATCGGGGAGGACGCGTTTTTTTACTGCAGGGAGCTTCAAAAGTTGGAGATTCCGGCTTCAGTGACTGATCTGACAGGCAATCCGTTTGCCGCTTGCAGCAAGCTGACGGAACTGACACTCGATCCGGACAATTCCAGCTATCTGATGGAAGACGGGATTTTATATTCCGCGGACCGGAAAACGCTGATCGCCTATCCCTCCGGGAAGACAGAAACATCCTTTACGGTGCCCTATGGCGTGGAGACGATCAGCGCGTCCGCATTTCATGTAAATGAAAATCTGGTGCAGGTGGATCTTCCGGATACGGTGAAACAGATCGGGGAGGACGCCTTTTACAGCGCGGGCTCGTTGAAGGAAATCAGGCTTTCCAATGCGCTGGAAACCATCGGGGACGGCGCCTTTTACCGCGCGAATCAGCTTGAACGGCTGGTTGTGCCGCAGACTGTAAGTTCCGTTGGGCAATTTGCCTTCTATGGGAATCTGCCGGCGCTGTATGTTCTGTCGGAGCAGGCGTCCTATGGGGAAAATGTGGTTGCTTCCTCTACGGCTGTGTATTGCGAGGAAAATGCGTCGATTGTCTCCAGCCTTGGAGAGGGAGTTACCCCGACCTTATGTGAAAAGGAAGAGCTCTCATCGCTTGCTGCTGCAGCAAATACGCTTACGGATTTAGAGGAAGAAACGACCACCGAGCAGGTGACAGAGGAAAGCACGACCACGGAGCAGGCGGCAGAGGAAAGAGCGACCACCGAGCAGGCCACCGAGGCAGAGGCGGGCACAGAGCAGAGGACAGAGGAAGGAGTGACCACCGGACAGGCCACCGAGGCAGAGGCGGGCACAGAGCAGAGGACAGAGGAAGGAGTGACTACCGGACAGGCCACAGCGACGGAAATGACTACGGAGCAGAGGACGGAAGCAGGATCAACCACAGAACAGGCGGTAGGGGAAGGCATAACGACGGAACAGAGACCGGGGACAGGAACGGCTGCAGTGCAGGAAATAGAAATCGTACCGTCCACAGAACGAAATACGCAGGAAGTTCCGGTTACAGAACAGGGGACAGGAACCGCGCCGTCTACAGAAGGGAATACGCAGGGATCACCGGCCTGGGAACAGGAGCCTGGAACGGTGCCTTCTACAGAACGGAATACCCGGGAAACTCCTGCTTCGGAACGTGAGCCTGGAACCGTATCGACCACGGAACGGAATACACAGGAGGTGCCTGCTGCGGAGCGGGGAACAGAAGCTTTACCCACGACGGAGCACGCGGCACAGGAAGCTTCTGCAGCGGAACAGAATGTGGAAGCGGCCGTAACTACGGAACAGAATGCCGATGTTTGGAAGGTGCCGGAAAAAGATACAGATTCACTGAAGATGCCATCTAAGGTAACCGGATTGAAAGCGAAGGCGAAAAAGAAGCAGCTTGTCCTGAAATGGACGCGCGTGAAGGATATCACCGGCTATGAGATCCAGGTATCTCTGAAGAAAAATTATAAGCAGCCAAAGATCTTCCGTGTCAAAGCCTCAAAAAAGAGCTATTGCGTAAATAAACTGAAATCCGGCAAAAAGTATTATGTCAGGATCAGAGCATATAAGAGCTATTCTTCCGCGGGATCCGGGATGGATGTATACGGAAAATGGAGCACGTTGAAGGCAAAGACAGGAAAATAACCGGCTGGAGCAGTCTGGATGGAAAGGGATGGAACGCAAAATGGAATTAAAGGTAAGGCGGGCTGGAAAAGAAGATATTCCGATGATATTGGAGCTGTTAGAGCAGGTGGACATGGTGCATCATGAGGGGCGTCCCGACCTGTTCAAGGGTCCGGCTACAAAGTACAATGAAGCGCAGCTGGAGACGATCTTTCAGGATGATAACACGCCGGTATTCGTCTGCGTGGATGAACAAAACCGGGTACTCGGCCACGCGTTCTGCGTGCATAAGCAGATACAGGGAGATTCTGTCATGACGGATATCCGAACCCTGTATATCGATGATATCTGTGTCGACAGCAGGGCCAGAGGCAGGCATGTCGGCAAGACACTGTACGGACATGTCATACAGTATGCCAGGGAGCAGGGCTTTTACAATGTCACGCTGAATGTGTGGACCTGCAATCCCGGGGCCATGAAGTTCTATGAGGCGATGGGGCTCGTCCCCCAGAAGATTGGGATGGAGAAGATCCTGGGGGAGATGGGGTGAGACGGGGTGAGACGGGGTGAGACGGAAAAGAAAAAGGTTCAGTGAACCTTTTTCCCGTCGAACCGACCGACGAAGGAGCTATGCTCCGAGGAGACCTTGAACCATGGGTTCAAGGTGCTCCCGCATAAAAAGAAGAGGTCATGTGCAATACACA
>CAMHJT010000162.1 GCA_946185495.1 uncultured Clostridiaceae bacterium
GGCAAGACCGCTGCGGTCGAGGGCCTCGCGCAGCGGATCGTGCAGGGGGATGTGCCGGATGGCCTGAAGGATAAGCAGATTTTCGCGCTGGATATGGGCGCCCTGATCGCGGGCGCAAAGTACCGCGGGGAATTTGAGGAGCGTTTGAAGGCAGTGCTGGATGAGGTGAAGAAGTCGGACGGGGAGATCATCCTGTTTATCGATGAGCTGCACACAATTGTGGGCGCGGGCAAGACGGACGGAGCGCTGGACGCCGGCAATATGCTGAAGCCTATGCTGGCGCGCGGGGAGCTCCATTGTATCGGCGCGACAACGCTGGATGAGTACCGCAAGTACATTGAGACAGACGCGGCGCTAGAGCGGCGTTTCCAGCCGGTAATGGTGAATGAGCCGACGGTGGAGGACACTATTTCCATCCTGAGGGGCTTGAAGAACCGCTATGAGGTGTACCATGGCGTAAAGATCGCGGACAGCGCGATCGTCGCTGCTGCAACCCTTTCCAACCGTTATATCAGCGACCGGTTCCTGCCGGACAAGGCGATTGACCTGGTGGATGAGGCTTGCGCGCTGATCAAGACGGAGCTGGATTCCATGCCTGTGGAGCTGGATGAGATCAGAAGAAGGATGATGCAGCTTGAGATTGAGGAGGCAGCCCTGAAAAATGAGGAGGACCGCTTGAGCAGGGAACGGCTGGAGCGCCTGCAGGAGGAGCTCAAGGAGCTGCGTGAGAAATTTGCCTCCATGAAGGCTGACTGGGATAATGAAAAGAAGGGCGTTGACAGGGTGCGGGCGCTCAAGGAGGAGATTGAGCAGGTCGGCAATGAAATCCAGATCGCGCAGCGGGACTATGACCTGAATAAGGCCGCGGAGCTCCAGTACGGAAAGCTTCCGCAGCTCCAGAAGCAGCTTTCAGAGCTTGAGGCTAAAGAGGGCAGCAGGGAAAAAACGCTCGTGCATGAGAATGTCTCAGAGGAGGAGATCGCGGCCATTGTATCAAAATGGACGGGAATTCCTGTATCCAAGCTGACAGAGGGAGAGCGCAACAAAACCCTGCATCTGTCGGACGCGCTGCACCGCAGGGTAGTGGGGCAGGACGAGGCGGTGGAGCTGGTTTCCGATTCCATCATCCGTTCCAAGGCAGGCATCAAGGATCCCACCAAGCCGATCGGGTCCTTCCTGTTCCTGGGACCGACGGGCGTGGGCAAGACAGAGCTTGCCAAGACGCTGGCGGAGGCGCTGTTTGACAACGAAGCCAGCATGGTGCGGATCGATATGAGCGAGTATATGGAGAAGCATTCTGTGGCAAGGCTGATCGGAGCGCCTCCGGGATATGTGGGCTATGACGAGGGCGGCCAGCTGACGGAGGCTGTCCGCAGAAAGCCCTACAGCGTGGTATTATTTGACGAGATCGAGAAGGCGCACCCGGATGTGTTCAATGTACTGCTGCAGGTGCTGGATGACGGCAGGATCACGGATTCCAAGGGCAAGACGGTGGATTTCAAGAATACGATCCTGATCATGACCTCTAATATTGGTTCGTCCTATCTGCTGGATGGCATCGACGCAAACGGCGATATTAAGGAGGAGGCGCAGAGACAGGTCATGGAGGAACTGAAGCTGCATTTTCGTCCCGAGTTCCTGAACCGCCTGGATGAGACGATCCTGTTCAAACCGCTGACCAAGGACAACATCGGAGGCATCATTGACCTGATGGTGGCAGATCTCAATAAGCGTCTTGCGGAGAGACAGCTTTCCCTCAGCATGACAGAACAGGCCAAGGATTATATCATGGATAACGGCTATGATCCGGTCTATGGTGCGAGACCGCTTAAGCGGTACCTGCAGAAGCATGTGGATACGCTGGTGGCGAAGCTGATCCTGTCCGGCAAGGTGGGCGTGGACCAGACCATCACGATTGATGTGGAGGACGGAAAGCTGGCCGCGGGAATCGCTGCGGGTGAAGCTTAAGCAGCCTGATTTACCTGCTGCATGGCTTTATACACTGTTTTGGCAGGTCTGCGCAGCCAGGTTACAGAATCTGTTGCAGGTCGGACGGCTCCCGGCGGATAGTTCATTTGCACTTCGGGCTATCCTCTGGGAGCCTGCGTGTTAGTTGAAGGGTGAACTGTTGCATGAAATCAACTGTGAATCGTAACATTGGTGCTTGCATAATCCTCCGGATAATAGTAAAATAGAAATATCGTGATTTAATATGGAGGTACAGCATGTATAGTTTTGATGAAATCAGCAGCTTTGACGCGGAAGTTGCAAAGGCAATGCAGGACGAGATCAACAGACAGAATGAGAATATTGAGCTGATCGCGTCCGAGAATATCGTGAGCAAGGCAGTGATGGCGGCTATGGGAAGCCCGCTGACCAATAAGTACGCGGAGGGATATCCGGGCAAGCGTTACTATGGCGGCTGCCAGTATGTGGATGTTGTGGAGGATCTCGCGAGAGAACGCGCGAAGGAGCTTTTCGGCTGTGAATATGTCAATGTGCAGCCGCATTCAGGCGCACAGGCCAATATGGCGGCGTTTTTCGCGATCATGGAGCCGGGAGATACCTTTATGGGCATGAATCTGGCACATGGCGGACATCTGACACACGGCTCACCGGTGAATATGTCAGGAAAGTATTTTAATGTGGTTCCTTACGGGGTAAATGATGACGGCTTCATCGATTATGATGAGGTGCTCCGCATTGCGAAGGAGTGCAAGCCGAAGCTGATCGTTGCTGGCGCTTCCGCTTATGCGAGAGCCATTGATTTCAAGCGCTTCAGGGAGATCGCGGACGAGGTGGGCGCTGTCCTGATGGTGGATATGGCGCATATCGCCGGTCTGGTTGCGGCAGGACTTCATATGAGCCCGATCCCGTATGCGCATGTGACAACGACCACTACGCATAAGACGCTGAGAGGACCGAGAGGTGGAATGATCCTTTCCAGCAATGAGGTAAATGAGAAGTACAATTTCAATAAGGCGGTATTCCCCGGCATTCAGGGCGGTCCGCTGATGCATGTGATCGCGGGCAAGGCTGTCTGCCTGAAGGAGGCGCTGTCTGAGGATTACAAGGCATATCAGGCACAGGTTGTCAAGAATGCGGCTACGCTGGCAGGCGCGCTGATGGAGAGAGGCTTCAAGATCGTGTCCGGCGGAACGGACAACCATCTGATGCTGGTAGACCTCCAGAATCTGGAGATGACCGGCAAGGAAGTGGAGAAGCTTCTGGACAGCGTACATATTACGGCAAATAAGAATACGGTTCCGAATGATCCCAAGTCACCGTTCGTGACCAGCGGCATCCGTCTGGGTACTCCGGCGATCACCACCCGCGGCGCGAAGGAGGATGACATGATCGTGATCGCGGATGCTATCAAGGCAGCTGTGATCGATAAGGATGACGCGAAAGCTATGGAGCTTGTGAAGTCCATTACATCAAAGTATCCGCTGTACGCGTAATACAGGCGGATGGTACCGTGAATGTCACACCCGTTAAACTGCCGGTGTGGATTGAAACGGAAGCCTGATAGCTGTGTCCGGGTAATGACGCAGGCCTGTGAAAACAGGCGGCAGATTGATATTTATGGAAGGAGGGGACGCGTATGGCATGTTTTATTGTACCGGCTGCCGAGGCAGTTGTGACGACCGCGATTACCAGGGTGATCCAGTCGAAGGAAGCAGGGCGGGAAGTACCTGAGGGCACGATCCGGTTTTCGGAAAAGATGAAATGGCTTAACGGCTTGCTGTGGGGCGGTTCGGGACTGCTTGCCTTTGAGCATCTCTGGCATGGTGAGATTTCACCGTTTTTTCCGTTCCTGACTAAGGCGGCAGATCCCACGGAGCTTCAGATGATGCTGCATGAGATGGCGACCTCCGGCGTGGGGATGGCGGTTCTTGTCACGCTTGTGTGGGCAGGCATGGTGCTTGTCACCAGCAGGATGGGCAGGCAGGCGGAAGGCCTGGAAAAAATGTGACAGGGACGCGGGAACGAGTTTCCGGTTCTGACGGCATTCAATAGATGGATGAAAGTCACACTTGATAAGCTGCCGGTGTGGATGGAAACAATCATGTAACATTTTGATGCAGGATTTAGGGCGCAGATTTGGATGAACTTCTGAATCTGCGCTTTTCTTCTCCCGTTTCTAAAAACAGCTTCTGAAAGGGGGCAAAACCCTATGCTAAAATAAGATATCACTCGGTACCGATATTTTCGATAAGCTGATCGGAAATGGCGGATACTATGTGGATAAGACTGAAATCATATATGAGCTTGTGGAAGAAACTGCAAACGAGGTAACTTTGTTTACTCGTCCCCGGTGATTTGGCAAGACACTCACGATGAGTATGATGGAGAGCTTCTTCGACATTCAGCGGGATGGGAGCAATGTGTTTGATGAATTCAGCATTGTGAAAAACCATCCTGACTTTTGCAGGAAATGGATGCATCAGTATCCTGTGATTTTCATAACGCTTAAGGAGGTTGATGGGACTACGTTTGAAGCTGTCTATGCTATGCTTCAAGGTGTCATTGCGGAACTATTCATAAAGTATTCTTTTCTTGAAACAGACAGCCGGGTTAATCCGGCTGATGCGGCAACTTTTCATAGGCTTAAATTCAAGGAAAAATGCGAGACGAAAGAAGAAAAGAATAAGTGCTTTAAGGAGATAAAAACTTCTTAAAGACCATCATGAGAATGATGTATGCGGTCTATGGAAAGCCAGTCATTCTTCTTATCGACGAATACGATGTCCCGCTGGCTAAGGCTAATGAGAATCATTACTACCGGGAAATGCTCGATGTGATTCGAGGAATTATGAGTACGTCCTTAAAGTCGAATGAGTATCTGAAGTTTGCGGTTGTTACTGGATGTCTCCGTATTCCTAAAGAGAGCATTTTCACAGGAGTAAACAACTTTGCGTCCTACTTCGTGTTGGATGAAGAGTTTTCCAGTTACTTCGGATTCACACAGGATGAGATTGAAACATTGCTGAAGTACTACGACAGGGAAGATAAGTCAGAGCTGATAAAGACCTGGTACAATGGCTATATGTTTGGAAACACTGAGATTTACGCCCTTGGGATGCAATGAGCTACATTTCGGCATTAAGGAAAAACCGCAGTTCAAAGCCAAAACCCTACTGGGAGAACACAAGTGGAAATGGGGCTATCAAAGCATTCTTTGAGTTAGAGAACGAGGACATTACAGACCAGTTTGAAATCCTTATGAATGATGGCACAATAACCGTCGATGTAACAAATGCGCTTACTTATGAGGAGGCATATTCAAACATAAGCAATTTGTGGTCAATCCTTCTGATGACTGGATATGTGACGGCTGTCCGCCAGGAAAAGTATGAAGGCTCGGAGGAGGAAGGCGTCAGAGGAGTTGAGCTTCGGATTCCTAACTGTGAGATTGCTAAGATGTTTCAAAAGGCCATAGCAGTTCAGTTTAAGCAGACTGTGGATCAGAACAGAATTAGTGATCTGATGGCTGCTTTATGGAACGGTGAAGAAGAACTTGCTTCGGAGATACTTTCGGATCTGCTTTTTGATACCATCAGCTACATGGATTACCATGAAGATTACTACCATGCCTTTGTTGCTGGAATCTTTACAGGCAGAGGATATGTGGCACAATCGAATAAAGAGCGCGGGCTTGGAAGACCGGATGTTGGTGAGCGGCTCAACCGTATCTGCCACTTTCTTAGACAAGAGTGTCGTAAAGCGCAGCCAGTTTATCTTCG
>CAMHJT010000163.1 GCA_946185495.1 uncultured Clostridiaceae bacterium
TCCCCACGCCGGAATACTGCGCAAACTCAAACAGCAGCTTTGCAAAGTTACGCATCGTCTGTGCCCCATGCAGCCTGATGGTGATGCTGCCCATAAAGGACGGGATCTTGATCCCCTCCATGGAAAAACGGACACTGTGCAGGGAATACCCACAAAGCTCCGTCGCTTCCGCCAGCTGCTCCAGCGTTTCCTGGCTGAACATGTTGCCCCTGTCCGTCACCTCATCAAACCGCCTCATGAGGCTCTGGTAGACATTGTACATTTCCGGGAAAAAACAGTACCTTCCATCCTTCTTAAAAGCAGTCGGGGATACAAATTCCAGACGAAACGTATCCGAGGCATCTTCACTGTAAAAATTCCGGAACAGTGTATCCAGCGATACCTCCTCCACCTCTTTTTCAAGGATCGGGATCACCATGTTCTCCCGATGTTTCAGACAGATCTGATGAAAAGAATCCTCCATGCAGGGCAAAATCATCCGTTCATATGCATCCTCCGACAGGGAACAGATATTCCATACCAGCCTGTCCCCGATCTCCAGATACTGGCTGTAGGGCTTCAGTCCCTGCAGATGCAGAAACTCCGCATACTCCGGATCGATCAGCTCCATCAGCACGCCATGGAACAGAGACGCCTGATTCATGTGGAATTCTCCGGGATCCGCATCCAGCACCAGTCTAAGCTTCGCAAGCCTGCCTCTTTCAAAATTTCCTGCCATACATTTCCTCCCCCCGTAACTTTCATTATTTATCCGGCTAATATCACCATCATACCACTTTATTCGACCATAAACAACTAAAATATCCGTTAGAAATCCCATTTTCATTATAGTGTCCGCAAAAGCGCCCTCAATCGCAGTCCCCCGGAGCCTGTTTCCATAATTAAAAAAGAGTGCCCGCGTTTATCGCAAACGCGAAGCACTCTTGCCCCCTTTTTTGGTTTCAGATGGCGTCAAGAAGCCCCTTCAGACCTTTTTCCTTGTATATGGTCTTGTAATTTTCCACCTCATGCCTGATTATCTCATCGATAGCCCTCATCCCCAGCAGCTCCACCGGAGCCTGATCATCTGTCATAAGATACTCGCCCATCTCATACTCCTTCAGATCAGCCAAGACCTTATCCATCATTGCGGAAAGCTCCTCATTCTCCTCCAGGGCCAGATTGTCACGCATCGTCTTAAGCGCTTCTGAATGATTCGCCGCAAATAATTCCCTGTTCGTATTAAAAGGAACATCAACCGTATAAACCTCATCAAACACATTTGCAATGGTATCTGAAAGATAATCGGTTATATCTCCCTTTTTCTGTCCGCGCATATTCATATTGACCACCATGATCCCGTCAGGCGTCAGGTGATCTTGAACCATGGTAAAAAATTCAACGGATGACATCTGAAAAGGTATGGTGATATCCTGATACGCATCCACCATAATGACATCATATTTTTTATCTACCGCATTAAGATAAGCGCGACCGTCATATGTTGTCACAGGAACATCCTTCGGCAGTTCAAAGTATTTAACAGCCAGCCTCGTTATCTGATCGTCGATCTCCACTCCTTCTATGGTAACATTCCTGCTATGATCCATATCCTTGTCAGCGTAATGACCGTCACCAGCAGCCTTCCCATCGACATCACCGGAACCACCGTCAAAATATCTCTTGCACTGTGTCGCATATGTTCCTGTTCCCATTCCAAGTATCAGTATGTCGATATGATCCTTCTCTCTAACGCCAGCCATATAGGGCGCCGCCAGCGCATAATCATAATACATTCCGGTCAGTCCTTCATTTTTCTTCAAAATGGACTGAACCCCAAACAAAACATTCGTTGAAAGGATCACACTTTCGTCATCCTCCCTGACCTGCAGATAATTATACACCGATTCCCCCTCATAGGTCAGATCCTTTTCCCAGAACGCGAAGCTGCCTTCATGGCCGAATACGTAGCAAAGAACAAAAAGTATTACGCTTAATACCGACCTCCCGACGCTACTCTTCACGCTGACAAAATAAATGATTGCAAGCACCAAAAGGATTCCCGAAAATATAAGAAATGTAACTGCCGTTCCCACAGCAGGAATCGATACAAATGTGGGGATAAATGTTCCGATAATGCTTCCGATCGTATTCGCCGCCCCGAGATTTCCCACTGTCCTGCCATTATCGTCAAGACTGTCAACCGTATATTTCACAAGCGACGGCGTCACCGTTCCGAGCAGAAACAGCGGAAATACAAATACCGCCATGCATGCTGCGAACGCGGCACAGATCAGAAAATTACTGTTGATCGAAAAAATAAGCGCCCCTGCGATGCCTATGATAACATACTTTCCAAGCACCGGAATTGCCGCGATCCAGATCGCAGCAACGATGATCCTTCGATACAATACATCCGGATCAGGATTGCGATCCGCCGACCTTCCACCATATATATTGCCAAGCGCCATCGCGATCATGATCGTTCCAATTATGATCGTCCACACGATCTGTGAAGACGAAAAATACGGAGCAAGCAATCTGCTTGCTCCAAGCTCTACTGCCATCACAGACATACCGGCGAAGAATTCTGTGATGTAGAGATAAAATTTGTTTTTCAGAATAGATGCTTTTTGATTCATTTTCTTATCCCTGCTTTCGCTCCTGTATTTTTAAGGCCACCTTCTCCGGCATCATCGCCGCAATGCTCTTCCGGAAAACATACGGGGATGCCCCGATCTGAATATGATGTACCCCATCCAGATAGGTCAGATACAGAAATCCCTCGAGCCCCTTATAATCTCCTGCAAAATACTGTTTCATTGCAATATCCTCGATCACCTCAAGATCTGTTCCGTCCACCAGAAGCAGGATCAGCTCCCGAAGCTCTTTTCCAAGAATCAGCTTTTCCAAACGTTCGCCTTCCACAGCTGTCTCCAGCCAGAGCCATCCCTCGTTTCTTGCCTGGTCAGACAGCCAGACAAGTATTTCCGCCGCATCTGTCAGTTTACAGAGAACCGTTTCATCCTCCTTCGCCAGTTTCCGGACCTGAGCTGCATGATTCCTTAATTCCTGATAAAATATCCCACTGTTTTTCAACATAGCGCCACCTCTAAATTCTTCATCTCAATCATAACCAGACCATATTCATTCCTATCTATCGTTCTCAACAAATGTTTTGTCTGGAACCGTCACTGTTTTTACAAAAATGCGCCCAGATCTCATCTATGGAAGCCGTTACTGCCGGCTCAAACGCCCCGACATACGGATCCGTCAGCCGGAGCAGTTCTTCGTCAATCTGGCTTTTCTCTCCAAAAATGGCAAGTCCGGCCCGGGTATCTGCCAGAGCCTCCGGTATCGGGAGCTGCAGTCCAAGCAGCCGATTGAATATCTTCACATAATTCTGATACTGCTCAACAATTTCCATTTCATTCTTCTCATATTGAAGCTGATATTTTTCAAGCTGGGATACTACATCAAAGCTTCCGTCTCTGTGTCTTTTGATTTCCCTGTTACAGTCTGTCTTCACCTCAACAAACTTTAATCTTCGTGAATCCGTATCATACAAAAGCCAGTCACATTTTCCTCTGTCGCCGTCATTGATCCTGACTTCCCGGTCAAGGACAATCACCCTGTCCCCTCTGTCAAATGCCGGAAAATACGCCTGCATGATCTTTCTCTCCTTCTGTTCGCCGCTACGGTTGTAGCACACACTCAGCAAATGAAACAATGTTTTTTCCCATCCGGGATCAAATACCTTTACAATCTCCCACAAAGTGTCCTTATCACTTTTACCAAAAACATTCGGATTTGCCCGAAAGCTTCCTCCTCTGTAATTGAGGAAGCGGTTGCCTCCTACATAGAAATCAATTTCATCCACCCTGAGGGCCATAAAAAGCTGCCCCGACATCACCAGCGGCCTGATCAGGCTTGCAAAAATGCCTCCCTCCTCGGTATTCCTGTCAAGCAGCTTTTCTATGTTCTTTTCCTGAAGCTGTCTCTTAAAAGCCATACGTACACCAACCTTTCTTTGGGATCCCTGGAACCTATAAGGGATGCCCCGATTTGGATTATAGACTGAGCATCTCAATGTGCCATCCTGTCGTCGATTTTCCATTTCATTATATCTTCACGTGATAGAACCGTCAACGATTTGATCATACGCATGCGATACTTTGTTGTCGCGATCCATCATCTGATATGATATAATTGTAACTACTCAGCATTTTCATATATTTTTTTTTGTTCCACATAACACCCTGTCCAAAGAGGATTACGCGATCATGTCCAACAACACAAAAATAATACGACAGCTACGGCTATATCGGAATATATGCAAAACCTGGTACCATGGTCCTGAGGAACTGATGGCACGTTTCAAGATCAGCCGGCGTATGCTCCAACGGGATCTGAAGGATCTTCGGGACGCCGGCGTGATCCGGCTTAAGCTCGACAGAAAACACAATAACTATGTGGATGCTGAGGAACCGCCGGTTTTCGATGAATCCGCCGACGGTCGTCACCGCCAGCATCTGATCCGCTTAAGACGCCTCACAACTCTCATGGATCATCTGGAGCGCACCGACATGGATCAACTCTCACGCTATGAGTCAGCGGTCGAGGAATATGACTGGTATAGGGAGGCCATGGCCGAGGATCCCGAAACATTTCCGCCGGAGGAGCTGGGGGATCCGCCTGTGATGCCCCTTTTGGAAGATATCAAGGCTTCCTATTATTCGCTGTTCCCTGACAGCAACGAACGTATGCGGCAGCGGGATTTTCGTGCCCTGAACGATGCAGGCTATAACATTTACTACAGTCACAAATACAGGACCATCATATTTGAGGATGACTGGGAATACAGTGATTAGTCCTCGCAAGCTGTATTCCCCTCGCATGCATTTCCCGGAGTATGGAACGCTCGATCATTTCCGATTCCATAGGAAGCTTAACTCCTGCTTGATTCATCTGATTTCTTTCCAGCCAGGCTGTATAAAATTCAGAAGGATAGTACACCTTATACCATGCGATCATAAGCGCCATCTTCGTATAGGAAGCAGCATGTGCCCTGGGGAACAGATACCTGATCTTTTTGCAGGATTCCATATACCACTCCGGAATGCTTTTCTCCCGCATTTCGCACTCCCAGGCCCCGGAAAGTCCACGGCCTTTACGAACCGATTCCATAATACAAAAGGCAGTGTCTTTGTCAAGATCATGTGCTGTCAGATACTCCAGGATATCATCACGGGTACCGATGCAATCCCCGATGGCTGCCGTCCCGGATTCGATCAGCTCTTTTGCGTTTCCCATCCAGACATCGGTACCATGCAGCAGCCCGCTGATCTTTACCAGCTCCGCCACCGTCTTCGGCTTGATGCTTCGTATCAGATCCCCTGCATACGCTCCTCCAAATTCGGGAATGCCAAGAAGCCCCAGTGTTTCCCCTCCTATATCCTCAGGGGTGATGCCGAGTACCTGTGTCCCAGCAAACAGGCTCATCACTTTCCCGTCACCTATCGGTACAGTAAACGGGTCCACTCCCGTCATCTCCCGGAGGTTTTTCAGCATTTCAGGATCGGAATGTCCAAGGATATCCAGCTTTAACAGATTATAATCGATAGAGTGATAGTCAAAATGCGTCGTCGCAGGCTCCGACAGG
>CAMHJT010000164.1 GCA_946185495.1 uncultured Clostridiaceae bacterium
TCTTACACCTCTCAGATGGTTCGTACAATCAAGTACTTTGCTGAGTTAGGCTGATAAGCGTTTTCAGTAAGAATTTACAGCAATGACCTAAAAGGGGTCCGGTCTTTCGTGGGCCGGATCCCTTTTTTGCGCAGGGGAGTGTAAGAAAATATTCCGGCTGAAGCCGGATGCCTTATTATGATTAGGTGATTGCGAAACTCAAAATGTAGATTCCGGGTAACCTTATTTTCAATATTTAGGAGGATAATAGAATGTCATTAAACAAAAAGTCAGTAGATGATATCAATGTTAAGGGCAAGAGAGTATTAGTTCGTTGTGATTTCAATGTACCGTTAGACGCAGAGCTGAATATCACAGATGAGAACCGCCTGGTGGCTGCGCTTCCGACCATCAAGAAGCTGATCGCGGATGGAGGAAAGGTAATTCTTTGCTCCCATCTGGGCAAGCCGAAGGGAGAGCCGAAGCCTGAGCTTTCTCTTGCACCGGTTGCAAAGAGACTGACAGAGCTTCTGGGACAGGAAGTAAAATTTGCTGCAGATCCTGAGGTGGTTGGGCCGAACGCGAAGGCTGCTGTAGAGGCTATGCAGGACGGAGAGGTGATTCTTCTGGAGAACACCCGTTACCGCGCAGAGGAGACCAAGAACGGAGAGGCTTTCTCCAAGGAGCTTGCGTCCCTGTGTGATGTATATGTAAATGACGCGTTTGGTACCGCTCACAGAGCACACTGCTCCAATGTGGGCGTGACACAGTTTGTGGATACCGCAGTTGTTGGATATCTGATGCAGAAGGAGATTGATTTCCTTGGCAATGCGGTTAACAATCCGGAGAGACCGTTTGTCGCGATTCTTGGCGGTGCAAAGGTTTCTTCCAAGATTTCTGTTATTGAGAATCTTCTTGACAAGGTAGACACCCTGATCATCGGCGGCGGTATGGCTTATACCTTCATGGCTGCACATGGCGAAGAGGTAGGCAAGTCCCTGCTGGAGGAGGATTACAAGGAGTACGCTTTGAAGATGGAGGAGAAGGCTGCTGCCAAGGGCGTGAAGCTTTTGATTCCAGTGGATACTGTGATCGCTGATGATTTCTCCAATGACGCGAACCGCAAGGTGGTTGGACGTGGAGAGATCCCGGCTGACTGGGAAGGCCTGGATATCGGACCGAAGACAGCAGAGCTGTTTGCCAATGCGGTAAAGGATGCCAAGACGGTTGTATGGAACGGACCGATGGGCTGCTTTGAGATGCCGAACTTCGCAGATGGAACCATTGCGGTAGCGAAGGCGCTTGCTGAGACTGACGCGACCACAATCATCGGCGGAGGTGATTCCGCAGCTGCTGTCAATATTTTAGGCTTCGGTGATAAGATGACACATATCTCCACCGGCGGTGGCGCTTCCCTTGAATTCCTTGAGGGCAAGGAGCTTCCCGGCGTTGCGGCTGCAAACGATAAGTAAGATCTTGATAAGAAGGAGAAAAGAGATGGCAAGGAAGAAAATTATTGCTGGCAACTGGAAAATGAACAAGACTCCGAGTGAGGCGGTAGCGCTGATCAATGAGCTGAAGCCGTTGGTGGCAAATGACGAAGTAGATGTGGTATTCTGTGTGCCGGCAATTGATCTGTCTGTTGCGGTAGAGGCTGTAAAGGGCAGCAATATCCAGATTGGCGCGGAGAATATGTATTTTGAGGAGAGCGGTGCTTTTACAGGAGAGATCGCTCCGAATATGCTGACAGACCTGGGCGTTAAGTATGTCATCATTGGCCATTCCGAGAGAAGAGAGTACTTTGCGGAGACCGACGAGACTGTCAACAAGAAGGTGAAGAAAGCATTTGAGCATGGCATCACGCCGATCATCTGCTGCGGCGAGTCCCTGACACAGAGAGAGCAGGGCATCACCATTGACTGGATCCGCCAGCAGATCAAGATCGCGTTTCTGGATGTGACCGCGGATCAGGCAAAGGGTGCTGTGATCGCATATGAGCCGATCTGGGCGATCGGAACCGGCAAGACTGCTACTTCTGATCAGGCTGAGGAGGTTTGTGCCGCGATCCGTCAGGTAATCGGTGAGATCTATGATGAGGCGACAGCGGATGCGATCCGTATTCAGTATGGCGGATCCATGAATGCAGGCAATGCGGCAGAGCTGCTTGCAAAGCCGGATATCGATGGCGGCCTGGTGGGAGGCGCTTCCCTGAAGCCGGATTTTGGCAAGATTGTGAATTATAAGTAACTATCGTCGGATGCTATGAATTGGTTTCAAATCCCGGGTGATAGGATGAGGAATGGTTTAGGTGTGTCCGGCGCGAAGCGCTGATGAATGGAAGGCCCTGCACGAGATGTATGTGCAGGGCTTTTTTTCTGGAAATGGCGAGTGAAAGAGTATAAGAAGGTCAGGCTGATTCGTTACGCTGAGCTGTTTTCCCTACATAAATTGGTAATAAAAGATGATGCAATTCTTATAAAGCTGTGATATAATCTATGAAATACTCTTTTGGAGGGTATCAGAGGTGTTCTTCAACCATGAAATGCAATGGTCATTTGATGTTGTGAACACACAGATGGTATGCGCACATACAGGTGGTATGCGCACATACGTAGTGATATCGCGGAAGTTTTAAAAAAGGAGGAAATCATATGATGAAAATTAGAAAACCAGTGAGCGCAATGCTCTCGCTGTTTATGGCGCTGAGCATGCTTGGAGTATCTCCGGTTACGGTAAATGCCGATACCGGAACCGATGTGGAACATGGAGCGAGCGTGGAGGAACCCGCAGGCGCGCAGCAGTATGCAGAGGGCAGCATCCGGCTTGAGGATGAATTTGCCATATGGGGGATAAATGATTACCCTGAAACAGTGCAGATTTACAGATACAATGGCAGCAGTGTCACTAATGAACCGTATAAAGGAATTTCTTATGATGCCGTCAGCAATACCCTGACGCTGGATCATGTCACTGTCAGCGACGCAGCGTTTATATTGAAGATCCGTGATATGGAAGACCTGACCATTAAGCTGGTTGGCAGCTCCAGCTTCTGCTACATGAGCTTTGACAATACGAAGGTCAGCTTTGTCGGGGACGGGGAGCTTACCCTTGGAGCGCCGCTTAGTTATTCCCGTGATGGGGAAACGCATACCGGTGAATATATTTTCAGCGGCATGGCGCTGGAAGCGAATAATACGACCTTTGAGATCGCCAGTACCGTGACCATTCATTTTGACGACGTGTCGGCATCGGAAGAGTCGATCCATATGCTGTTTGACCAACAGAAGAAAATTGAGGATGTGTTTGTCTGCCATGCAGAGCCGACGCAGGAGCTGAACTGGCAGTATGATGAGATTGACAACACAACGACCGAAGAACGGTGGGTTTATGATTGCTATGAGTGGAAAGAGCTTCCCGCCGCTGAGGTGATGAAGCTGAACGGGGATGAGAGTGATTCGAATTACTGGGTATATACCGGCCGCACAGGGTACTATGAGACAGACCTGGAAGTGAGAAGGCTTATTCCCACAGAGGAAGGCGTCTGGATCGGAGCTCCGACGAGTGATGGAAATGCTTATTATGAATGCGGTGGCACTGATCCAAAGCAGTACATTCAATATACTGATTATTACAGTGGGAGTGGCGAATATCTCCAACCGGGAGAGGATAAGCGCAAGGGGAAGCAGTTCGTTCCCTATGAAAGTGCCGCGGAGCTGCCGGAAGGCATGGTAAAGGACGGAAAAGCAGTTGTCGCGTTAAAGCCTCTGTTGAGCCTGGGCGGTTTATGCTACAGCAAGGACGAACAGCATTACATTATTTTTAACCAGACCCAGTTGGACGAGGATCAGATCGATCATTACTTCTTTAATCTCTACAGGGTAGATGAGGTGGGCGAGTACCATGTCTGCCAATACCTGGGTGAACTGGAGGAGCTTCATGTCAATGGGCTTACGGTAGAGCCGGATGAAAATGAAAAATATATCTACAATGGGACAGAGTACCAGAACAAATATGATGCGGAACATGCGAAATATCAGGATTTCCTGGCTTCCGGTCCCCAATACATGGCAGATCACGGTTATGAGAAGGAAATGATCGTGGATGAGAAGCCCATGACCTACAGCTATGTGCTGCCGATGAGCAAATTTTCCATCCAGGGCAAGCCTGCGGGAAGCGGGGCAGGAGCGAGTGACGCGACGGAAACGTCCACACAGGCGGGGAATACGACACCAGAAGCCGGGACAGAGACTGTGGAAGCCTACTATGAGGAGACAACGGAGGCCTCTACCCAGCAGACAACGGAAGAAGTGAAGGAGGAGGACCGCGAAAGCCTTGGATACATCCGCGTGGAGGAAGGAGAGGACGAAGACTATCAGGACTGTGAGGTCTTCAACGGCTTTTATGATCCGATGATCTTTGAGACGTATAAGGGCATGTCCTTTGACCTGGAGACAAGAACGCTGACGCTCGACAATGTGGATGGCAGCGGTATCACGATGATGTGTGACAATATGGCGGACATGGATTTCAAGGTTGTGGGCAATTGCACCCTGAAGACGCTCAAGTGCTGGGGAACCAGGCCGACCTTTACCGGCAATGGTACGCTCACCATCGAGGAGGGCCTGGAGGTATACGGATTTGAGAACTGGAAAAACCAGATGAAGGTCGGACCGGATGTGACGGTTACGCTCAAGAAGAGTGAAGAGGGGGCTAGCGCGCTCTTTACCAGAAACTGCGGGGAAAATGGCATCGAAGCCGAAGAGCTGGCAAAGCTGATCTCTTATGAGGGAGATGTCTCTGAGGAACTGAAATGGGACATGAAGGTGGATGGCCTTGGAGTTGTGGAAGAGCAGGAGAAATTATCCGGAATCAGGGTACGCACCACATTCCCGGCAACCGAGATCCTGAAAAAAAAGGAATATGAAGGAAACAACAATTACTATATCAAGAGCATCAGCCACGTGGGCAATCAGCCGATGATCTACCATCATATCAGCCAGCTGGTGGAGAAAGACGGTTATTGGTACGAGATGGATGACGGCCAGAATTACTGGAATAAGGATTATCTGTTTGAGGCGTATACGGAGGATGAGATTTCCACGCTTCCAAGCACGCTTGTAAATGCGGAGGGTATTGCGACCGCTTATCTCGCTACCCAGCAAGACTATGGCTGTGAGGTGTATACGAAGAACGGCGTGACCTATGTCTTTAGCCATGAGGGCAGGGTGCGCAACCTGATCGTGGATCCGGTGACGCCGGCTGAAAGCGCCTATGACAGGGAGACAGCGCCTTTCGTTATGATGAAGCTTACGAGAAGATATCACAGCATTCCGGTGAATTTTGTGACCATCAGTGAAGAATACAATGTTACGCAGTCGGGGGACAAGGCAGTTCGCGACCAGTTTATGAAGGATAACGGATATGCGGTGAAGACAACCCTTGTGGATTATGGATATACCGCGAACTGCTGTCTGGTCAACGACGCGATCACATTTAAGCCGAAGACCGAAGAGCCGGCAACTGAAGCAGGAAAGACAGAAGCATCGACAGGCGAAGCAGGAAAGACAGAGGCACCGACAGGTGAAGCAGGAAAGACAGAG
>CAMHJT010000165.1 GCA_946185495.1 uncultured Clostridiaceae bacterium
TTTATTCCCCTTGACATTTTCAGGAAGAAGACGCAGAATGGAATCATATCAGACAGAATGGAAGCATGGCTGACATTTTTCTGCAAGGAAGAACCGGAGGATGTGGAGAGGCTGATCACAAAATATCCGGAGTTTCGACAGTTGTATGAGGATGCTTACGAGCTGTGTCTTAATACGGAGAGGGTGATGGATATGTTTTCGAAGGAGCTTGCAATTCTGGATGCCAATACGGTGCAGTATATGATCGATGAACAGCAGGATAAGATTAATGAGCTGAATCGGGATCTTGGCAGGAAGGATGAAGAGCTTGGCAGACAGAAGGAAGAGATTATCAGGCTGAAAGCGGAGCTTAAGAGAGCATTAGCCGGAAATTGACCGCGGACAAGAAAAGCGCCTGTTACCGTGAGGAACTTGTGAAATATTGTTCAAGCGGTAGACAGGCGTTATTTTTTATGGTGATATCCGAATAATAGTATATATAATATTGAATGGCGGCGGCTGATGTGGTAAAATTCATAAAAAGTAAGCCGCCGGTAGAACAAGGAGAGAAAAAAGGATGGCTGATCTATTGAACCGTATATCATCTGATTTAGATGATGTGTTCGTGATATGCTATATCATTATGTTTTTTATTTCAATCAAGAAATGTTTTTGGAAGGGTGATAAAAACAGTATAATCCTGTTTATCCTGCTATTTTTGACAAGTCCTATGACGGTGCTGGCTGTTTTGTTGATACTTTATAGTACCGTTTGTTTTGCCATGTTTGGCAGTGGTGATTATGTGAATCATTTGAGTTTTCTTCTTCCACAATCTGTACTGGTTTCCGTTGTATACCTGCTATTCATGGTCTTATTTTCGGGGAAAATTGCCAGATGGCTGGGGGTAAAGAACCGCTCGCTGGTTTTATTTGTTTATCTTATGTTTGGAGTGCTGCTTCAGCTGGAGAATGCTGCGGATGGAAACAACACTCCTTTTGATGATCCGCTCATACATCCTATTATGAATATCTGCGTAAACATGATCGTGATCATTGGTATGGTGCTCCTGTATTTTCTTGTTATGAAAGAATTATCGGCAGTGGCGGAAAGCGCATATACCAAAAACAGGAAGATATTTATCATTCCGCCTATGCTGTTTATCATAGGTTTCGATTCAGTCACCTATTCGTTTTTCTGGACGAATTATCTGGATGATCAGGCATCCGTTTTGTTTTTTGCTTTTTCATCCATCATAGCCTTTATGTTTATATGGGCTTTCTGTGTTATTATTAAAAATATTACGGCAACTGCCGCTGCCTTAAAAGCCAAAGATGAAGTGAAAAATCTGTCTGTCGAGGTGATGGAAGCACTTGCGAATACCATAGATGCAAAGGATAAATATACGAATGGTCATTCCGTTCGTGTCGCAAAATATTCGCGGATGATTGCCGAAAAGATGGGCTTGACGGAGGAAGCCTGTGAAAATATCTATTACATGGGGCTTCTGCATGATATAGGAAAAATAGGCGTTCCGAATGAGATCATAAACAAGCCCTCGCGTCTTAATGATGAGGAGTATGATATCATAAAGACGCATCCCGGGATAGGCTATAATATCCTCTCAAAGATAACCAGCAGACCTGATCTGTCAATAGGCGCACGCTGGCATCATGAACGCTTTGACGGAAAGGGATATCCCGACAGGCTCGCAGGCAATCATATACCGCTTGAATCACGGATCATCGCCATCGCGGATGCGTATGACGCCATGACCTCAAACCGAAGCTACAGGCAGTATCTGCCGCAGGATGTTGTCCGCGCGGAGATAGAGAAATGTGCCGGCTCGCAGTTTGATCCTGAAATAGCGGGATATATGCTTATGATAATGGATGAGGACAGGGAATATGTTTTGCATGAATAGGGTTGGGGATGTTGGTACCGGAGAGTTCCGAGAAATGATAGGGAAGGTGCAGGCTGAGGTGAAATAGAATGGATACATTTGATAACGACGAACAACTGCATATCAAAGGACTGTCCATTGACTGGGACAGGATAAGCCCGCGCAGCTATTTGCGCCGGATCGGATCCATTGCGGGCATGGATCATCTGGTTTTCAATAAGCCGATCACATTTTTTGTTGGCGAGAACGGGAGCGGTAAATCGACGCTTCTTGAGGCGATCGCCGTGGCGTATGGATTTAATCCGGAAGGCGGAACAAAGAATTACAGCTTTTCTACGTATGACTCTCACTCGGAGCTTTTTGAGGCGATGCGGCTGATCAGGGGGATCCATAAGCCGGGTTGGGGATATTTTCTCCGGGCGGAGAGCTTTTATAATGTTGCCACGGCGGAGGAGGCGTACAGCAGGCAGGGCGGAACCCCGCAGCGCCTGCATGAACGATCACATGGGGAAAGCTTTCTCGCAATGGCGCAGAGTAATTTTAAGCCGAACGGCGTCTATCTTCTGGATGAGCCGGAGGCGGCGCTGTCGCCGCAAAGACAGCTTACCCTGCTTCTGGAGATCGTTACCTGCGCAAGAGCCGAGTCGCAGTTCATTATAGTAACGCACTCTCCGATCCTGCTGGGGATCCCGGATGCGGAAATCCTGACATTTGATCATGGCGTTATCCATCCGGTCTCCTATGAGGAGACGGACAGTTATCAGGTGACGGAGCTGTTTATCAATAACCGGGAGCAGATTCTGAGGAGGCTGTTGGATACGGATAGATGAAGAATATGAGTAACTGCTCAGCACCTGCTGAGTAGTTACGTTTATTGTTCGATAAGTAAGGGCAGTCAATGGTGGCTTCGGTCACCCTATGGAGGATCAAATGCTGCCAGTAAAGAATTCTTCTGTATAAATACAACTGGGCATTTATCCAATGACTATGTAAACTGCGACAGAAATGGTGTAAGTCCGGCTTTAAATATAAAGCTGTCATCTATTCTCTTTTCGTCGGTGATCACAGACAAAACCTATAAGCTGACGATTCTTGACGGCAATATGACCATCGCAACTAATGGCAGCATCACAAGAAGCGGAACCACGGTCACGGTACCGTATACCATAAGCGGGACAAATGCGTCAAACACCACGCAGGTATCCGTCGTGATGACAGACGGAACCTGGAGCGCTTCGAGCGGATGGAGTTCAAGGGCGGCGAAAAAGTTTTACGTAAAACTGGGCAATAACACGACCAGTCCGGGAACATTCACGCTTCCGAATGATTACGATGAAGCCTGGAATACGTACATTGTTGCGGAAGATGTGAATGATGGAAACGCGACGGATTACGCGAGTGCACCGGTGGAAATCACCATTCCGCATGAGCATAGTTTTACATATGCGGCCGACGGCGCGACCATCACCGCGGCCTGCACGTGTCGCTGCCCCATCACGTCTGGACGGATCCTCACCATCACCGTGCCGACAGGTGCTTTGACCTATGACGGAACAACCACCTATCCGGCAACACTGGGCACAGGGTATAACACCACAGCTTTTCCGGGAAACTATACCATCAGCTACACAAAGGACGGGAGTCCGTATAGCGGAGAGCCAAAGGAAGCGGGCAATTATACTGCCTTCGTTACTGTGGGTGGGGAGACCGCCAGCGTGAACTATGTCATTGACCCGATTACCATCAGCAGTGTGGCGGTGGAGGGCATTACTGAACCCGAGGCGAACAAAACACTTGATACAACGGCAGCAACCTCAACGGATCATGTGACGCTGAAGGATTCCGGTGCGATCACATGGCAACTGACTGCCACAACGGCGGGTTATGCCACGGAGTACACCGCTACAGTCACTGTGACGGCGGCGGACAACTATGGTTTTGCCGGTAACGCGACCGCGACGGTAAACGGGGAAACGGCGACGATTGTCACGAAGAACGAAGACGGCACGTTGAGTATCTCCTACAAGTTCGCAAAGACTGCCTTGAATCCTGTGATGATCACAGCGACGGACAAGGAAGTCATCTATTCTCCCGATGGGATTACCATTTCCGGGTCCGGAATGTTCAACATCCCGGAGGGCGCAGGCATGCCGACCTACAGTGTGGTCAATGGTACCGGAGAGGGAACCTTCTCAGAAAATAAACTGACCGTTACCAAGTGCGGCACATTTATCGTGACAGTGAACACTGTAGCGACGGAAACCCATGCTGCTGCGACCGCCAACGCTGCGCTGACGGTCAATAAGGCTGAAGTGACCGCGCCGGCCATCGCAAGCAAGGTGTACACAGGGGAAAAGCAGACGGCTGATGTAGAGGATAGCGCGCGGTACACCGTCACCGCGAACGAGGGCGGTACCAACGTCGACAGCTACGATGTCGTGCTGACTTTGAAAGACGCCAACAACTACAAGTGGAGCGACAGCACGGAGTCAGCGAAGACACTGCAATTCCAGATCACGAAGGCCGCGGCGAATGCAGTGACCATAGACATCGAGGGATGGACATACGGAGAGGAAGCGAAGGCTCCGACCTCGACCGCAGCATTTGGCACAGCGATCTACACCTACGCAGCCAAGGACAGCGACAAGTTTATTGCCACTGTCCCGACCAATGTGGGTCAATACACGGTCAAGGCTTTTGTTGCCGGTACGGATAACTATCCGGCAGACGAGGCAACAAAGGATTTCACCATTGCCAGAGCAAAAGCATCTGCAGCGACATTTGGAGGGGATACGGTGACGTATCTCTACAGCAGCGCGGAGAATGGCAGCTATACGGAGAAAGTTCCCGAAACGGCCGGTACATGGTATGTAAAGGCATTGGTGCCGGGAACAGCTGACTATGTGGAAGGTTCAGCTGTAAAGAGCTTCACCATCGCCTGGAAGGAGCTGGTTATCAAAGCGGACGCAAAAAATAAGGTCTACGGGGAGAAGGATCCGGAGTTTACCGCTGCGGTGACAGGGGCAGTTTCCGGTGATGCTCCGCAGTATACGCTTGCGAGGGAAGAGGGCGAGGACGCGGGAACATATGAGATTACGGTGACACCCGGAGAAAACCCGAATTACGAGGTGACGGCGGCAAAGGGGACATTTACCATCCAAAAGGCTGACACGGACGGCGAGATCGAGGCTGCGGACAGTCTTACATACAGCGGAAACGCACAGAACCTTGTTTCCGTAAAGAAAGCGCCGGCCGGCAGATTCCTGTATAGGCTGGGAACGGATGGAGAATGGGCTGAGACGATTCCGAAGGGAACCGGCGCCGGAGAGTATGAGGTATATTATTACATCGCCGGAGACGCAAACCACAATGACAAGGGAAGCGCCAAGAAACCGATGGGCAATGTTACCGTGAAGATTGCGGATGCAGCGACAACTGAGAATTCAACGGGGACTGCGGCGACGGAGATTGCGACGACAGAAGCAGCAACGACGCAGGCACCGAAGACAGAAGTGCCGAAGACAGAAGCGCCGAAGACAGAGGTATCGAAGACAGAGACACCAAAGACAGAAGCGCCGAAGACAGAGGTATCGAATACAGAGACACCAAAGACAGAAGTGCCGAAGACAGAAGCGCCGAAGACGGAAGCGTCAAAGACAGAGACACCGAAGACAGAGG
>CAMHJT010000166.1 GCA_946185495.1 uncultured Clostridiaceae bacterium
GATGAGGCGACAAAGCAGCAGGTATTTCAGGCTGTATCCTATGCCATCAAGGACGTGATCATTGACCGGTGGATCGCTACCCATAAAGAATATGAGAAGCAGAATGTGAAGACGGTGTATTACCTTTCCATGGAATTTCTGATGGGAAGGGCGCTGGGCAACAACCTGATCAACCTGACCTGCTACAAGGAGGTCAAGGAGGCGCTGGATGAGCTGGGCTTTGATATTAACGCCATTGAGGATGAGGAGCCGGATGCGGCGCTTGGTAATGGCGGCCTGGGAAGGCTGGCAGCCTGCTTCCTGGACTCCCTCGCAACGCTGGGCTACCCTGCTTACGGCTGCGGTATACGCTACCGTTACGGCATGTTCCGTCAGGAGATCCAGGACGGATATCAGATCGAGAAGCCGGATGACTGGCTCAAGGATGGCAATCCGTTTGAAGTGCGCCGTTCCGAGTACGCCTGCGAGGTAAAGTTTGGCGGGCATGTCAGAGTGGAATATAAGAATGGAAAGAACCAGTTTGTGCAGGAGGGATACCGCTCCGTCCGCGCGGTTCCATATGACCTGCCGGTGATCGGCTATGGCAATAATGTGGTCAATACCCTGCGGATCTGGGATGCGGAGGCGATTCAGGATTTCAATCTGGACTCCTTTGACAAGGGTGAGTACCACAAGGCGGTGGAGCAGCAGAATCTGGCAAGAACCATCGTAGAGGTGCTGTATCCGAACGACAACCATTACGCGGGCAAGGAGCTTCGCCTGAAGCAGCAGTATTTCTTCATTTCCGCGTCGATCCAGACGGCATTGAAGAAGTTCAAGGAGAACAATTCTGACCTGCATGACCTTCCGAAGAAGATTACCTTCCAGCTCAATGACACGCACCCGACGGTGACGGTGGCGGAGCTGATGCGTATTCTGGTAGATGAGGAGGGATTGGACTGGGATGAGGCTTGGGATATCACCTGCCATACCTGTGCGTACACCAACCATACGATCATGTCCGAGGCACTGGAGAAATGGCCGATCGAGCTGTTCTCAAGGCTGCTTCCGCGCGTGTACCAGATCATTGAGGAGATCGACAGAAGATTTGTCAACATGATCCGCAGCAAGTACCCGAACAATCCGGCGAAGGTAAAGAGCATGGCGATTCTCTATGACGGACAGGTGAAGATGGCGCATCTGGCGATCGCGGGTTCCTACTCCGTCAACGGCGTGGCGCAGCTGCACACCGAGATCCTGAAAAAGCGCGAGCTTAAGGACTTCTACGAGATGAGGCCCGAGCAGTTCAACAACAAGACCAACGGCATTACCCAGAGAAGATTCCTTCTGCACGGCAATCCCCTGCTGGCTGAATGGATTACCTCCAAGATCGGCGATGAGTGGATCACGGATCTTCCGCACCTGGCTAAGCTCAAGGTGTATGTGGATGATGAGAAGTGCCAGCAGGAGTTCATGAACATCAAGTATCAGAACAAGGTGCGCCTGGCCAATTATATCAAGGAATACAACGGGATCGATGTGGATCCGCGTTCCATTTTTGATGTACAGGTGAAGCGCCTGCATGAGTATAAGAGACAGCTGCTCAATATCCTGCACATCATGTATCTCTACAATGAGATCAAGGAGCATCCGGAGATGGACATCGTGCCCCGCACCTTTATCTTTGGCGCGAAGGCTGCAGCCGGCTACCGCAGGGCGAAGCTGACCATCAAGCTGATCAACTCTGTTGCTGACGTGATCAACAACGACGAGTCCATCAAGGGCAAGATCAAGGTGGTATTTATTGAGAATTACCGCGTGTCCAACGCTGAGCTGATCTTTGCAGCGGCAGATGTGTCCGAGCAGATTTCCACAGCCTCCAGGGAGGCGTCCGGTACCGGCAACATGAAGTTCATGCTCAACGGCGCGCCCACGCTTGGAACCATGGATGGCGCGAATGTCGAGATCGTGGAGGAGGTAGGCGAGGAGAATGCGTTTATCTTCGGACTTTCCGCGGAAGAGGTCATGGCCTACGAGCGCGACCACAACTACTATCCGGCTGACATTTTCAACAGCAACGCCAATGTCCGCAAGGTGATGACACAGCTGATCAACGGATTTTACAATGATGACACCGAGCTGTTCCGCGACCTTTACAACTCCCTCCTCAATGAGGATGTGTACTTCACGCTGAAGGATTTTGACTCCTACTGCGAGGCGCACAGGAAGGTGGACGAGGCTTACCGCGATGAGAAGGGCTGGGCGAGAATGGCGATGCTCAATACCGCATGCTCCGGCAAGTTCTCCTCCGACAGAACGATCGAGCAGTACGCACAGGAGATCTGGAAGCTTGAGAAGGTGACCGTGAAGCTGCCGGAGGCGGCGCCTGCGAAGACCAAGGTTTCAAAATGATCGGAGGCCGGACGTTCCTAATGCCGGTGAAAAAACATATTTCATGCATAAAGCCTCAGTCTACGGGCTGAGTATCGCAATTATCTGGATAAAGATTAACGTTTTAGATGTGATAAAGAAAAGCCGCCGGTTCCGAAAAGGGAACTGGCGGCCTTTTTGTCCTGATCGTATGACGGACGTTTTTGAATCAGTTGTCACTGCTGCTGTCGGGAGTATCTTTTTTTCTGCCTTCTGTTGCTTCGTTGCATTCTACCATTTTGTCGTTGTCAAATCCTTGCGACCGTAACCAATCGATTAAATTCAGTATTTCCCTTGCCTCCATACTAACAACCTTCTTTCTATGATAGGGATCTGGTCGTAACTGTTTGGCATCTGCTGAGCAGTTACATTTGATCTTTTGTTTTATTTACAACAAAAGGCATGCTGTCAATATACCGGAAGCTTTCTGTACGGAAAACGGTATGAGACAGTTCCTCCCTGCATACAATAATGAGAGGGATATTGTGGATCGTAGGTTACTGCCTGGCACCTGCTGAGCAGCTGCGATCGTATGTAAAATGGAGCGGACTATGAAACAGATTTGTTGTACAACCTCCGGAAACAGGGCGGACTGCCTGCGGGCGGGCAGGAGCCGGAACCCGTTCAGCCTGAAGAAGCTTGTGCTGTTCGCCGCGGCCATGGCTTGCATTCCCGCGGCGGTGACTGCGGTATTCGGCCTGTTCAGCAGCCGTGTGCGGCTGGGCGGCGGGGATCAGTTCCTTCGCAATCGGCATATGGGCAAGGAGATCATGGTGGAGCAGAGCGGCCTGTATAAGAGCATGGATGTGGAGGAATTTGTGGCCGGCGTGCTGCCCGGCACCATTCCGCCTGACTATGAGCGGGAGACGCTGAGGCTGCAGGCGGTGCTTGTGCGGACGAATATCCTGAAGGAAATGCAGGAGCAGAACACTTCGGACGCCGCGGACCTGTCCTACCACTACCTGACGGTGGAGGAGCGGAAGGAGCTGTGGGGAGAGCGCAATTATGACAAGTATGAAAAACGGATGGAGGAGGCTGTGGCGCAGACGGCCGGACAGGTGCTGAAGCAGGGCGGGGAACTGATCACGGCGTTTTACCATGAGGTGAGCGTCGGGCAGACAGCCAGCGCCGAGGAGATCCTGGGAACAGAGATCTCTTACCTCCAGAGTGTGGACAGCGGCCGTGATGTGGAGGCAAAGCATTACATGAACCTGGTTACATATACATGGCAGGAGCTGCGGGACCGGATCACCCGGGCAAATGGTGGAGCAGGGGAAGAACATGCGGCAGAGGACACAGCCGGGGATGCAGCGGAAGATAAGGCGGTGGACGCGGCAAAGGATATATCCGGAGAGATGGTGGCAGGCAAGACGGCAGATACGGCCGGGGACACAGCCGGCGATGTGTCGGCAGGCAAGACAGGTGGCGCGGTGCCGGAGGACACAGCCGGAGAGATGGCGGCAGGCACGGCGGCGGACGCCGCAATGGGAGCTGCTCCCGTTTCGATTCAGATTGAGGAGAGCACGGAGCATGGCTATGTGAAAAAAATAACGATCGACGGCACGCAGTACAGCGGCACGGAGGCGATGGAGCTTCTGGGCATTGGCTCCACGAATTTCTATGTGGAGGAGACAGGAGAAGGAGTCCGGATCATCTGTCTTGGAAGGGGAAGCGGACTGGGCGTGTCCCAGTTTGGGGCGAACTGCATGGCACAGGAGGGCAGAAAGCTTCAGGAGATCGTGGACTATTATTATCAGGGCGTGAGCCTGGCGCAGGTATCGCCATAACCGGGTGCATAGTTTTTTATCATGCAGACCATGGTTCTTTGCAGTCATTCCCGTACTGGGTTTTGCCGTAACCACATGCATAGACATCCGTCATGGAGATCATGTTTCTTTGCAACCGTTCCATACAGAGTTTTGCCACAACCGTGTGCATAAAAATCCATCACTCTGGCAAACCTATAAGCAGAGGTGATGAATCATGCAAAGTCGTAATCATTTTTTTTTACAAAAGATTAAAGCGAATGGGTTTTACATTGCGCTGGGAGTGGGACTGCTTGCAGTCATGGCTGCTGTGTCGGTTTATACGGTGGATCATGGCGGACTGAAGATTGCCAGGCAGGAGGCGGATTATGGTCTCGTCTCGCGGGAGGCAGAAAAGGTGCTGGAGACAAACGCCAGCCCGATCCGCGCGGAGGAGAAGGAAGCCCGCACCAATGAGTCGGTCAGGGAGTCGACGCTTAAGAAGGAGAGGGAACAGTTTCCTGCCGCCCAGGCGGATAAGGAAGTGATCCTGGAGGCGGTAGCAGGATCAGAGAACGGCGCGTCTTCGGCGGAGGCCGGAACCGATGGAATGCCCGTGATGGCTCAGGCCGGAGGAAACGGAACTGGCGCAGCCGGGACCGGAGGAAACGGAACTGCCGCAGCGGGAACCGGAGAAGACGGCATTGCTATGGCGCAGGCCGGAGAAAATGAAATTGCAGCGGGAACCGGTCAGGGCGGCACGGCGGGAGAATCCGGCGGTAATGCCGCAGCCGCAGGCTCCGGTACGGGGCAGGACAGGCTTCCGGTGACGGCAGACGCGGGACAGCTGGATTTTGCCAGCGACAAGACGCTGACCTGGCCGGTACAGGGTGAGGTGATCCTGCCCTACAGTATGGAGACAACCGTTTATTTTAAGACGCTTGACCAGTACAAATGCAATCCCGGCATGCTGATCGCGGCGGGAAACGGAACTACGGTGAAGAACGCCTATCTGGGCAAGGTGACCAGGGTGACCAGTGACAACACCTATGGAAACATGGTCACGGTGTATCTCGGAAACGATTACAGCGCCGTGTACGGCCAGCTTGACATGATCTACGTCAAGGAAGGGGATCATGTGAAGGCCGGCGCTTCCGTCGGAACCATTGGCAATCCGACGGACTGCTTTCAGGCAGAGGGAAGCCATCTGTTCTTCCAGCTGATGAAAGGGGACGAGCCGGTGGATCCCATGGGATTTATGGAGTGACGGCGGCCGGGATCTTTTCGATGTGAGCCGGTATTTGAAGCAGCTGCCCGGATCGTTTCGGGTTTTTAGTGAACAGGATCTTTTCG
>CAMHJT010000167.1 GCA_946185495.1 uncultured Clostridiaceae bacterium
ATGACCGCTACGAGTATGAGCTGCGGAGCCAGTATCAGGGGGATCTGCTGGAAAACGGGGAGGTGACGGAGCGCGATCACGCCAATGGCTATGACCGCGTGACCATCACCTTCCGGACGAAGCTGGAGGAGATGTCGGAGTATGTGCTGGTGTTGAAGGTGATGTCGGGGGAGGAGACCTGCGCGCGCTATTATACCAGGGTTGTGGTGGAAAACGATTTTCACGCGGACGAGCTGATCCTGTTTGTGAGGCGGTTTTCCCATGCGATCTTTGACAAAAAGGAGGCTGAGCGCGTGATCTCGCGCAGCATTGAGCCGAATGAGGACGGTCCCAATGATTATCTGTCAGAGGTCAACCTGCATTCCAGCTTCCACACCATTACCTTCGCGGAGCTTGCGCCCACGATCCTGACCAAGCCGATTCCGAGCATCAAGGAGATTGACGACAGCTACGCAGTCATTCAGATGAAATATATGATCGCCGCCCAGGAAAACCGCGTGATGGAGAATTATTATGTGACGGAGGATTTCCGGGTGCGTTTTGATACGGGAACGGGAAATGTGTACCTGCTCGATTATAACCGGGAGCAGGAGGCGATGTTTGACACCGGCAACGTGGATGTCAACGCCAATCATTTCAAGCTTGGGATCCTGCGGGAGGATCGGTTTTCCAGCCTGACCAGCGACCAGGAGAAGAAGCTGGCGTTTGCGCAGGCCAGGCAGCTCTGGTATTATGACTATAACGACGGTACCATTACCAATGTGTATGGTTTCTGCCAGGGCAATAACTACACGGACGCGCGCGTGACCTATGATGAGCACAGCATCCGCCTGTTAAATATGGACGATGACGGGAACCTCGTATTTGCGGTATGCGGCTATATGAACCGGGGCGTTCATGAGGGAAAGGTGGGCATCTGTGTCTATCGTTTTCTGGCGGAGAAGGATAAGCTGGAGGAGCTTTTATTTATAGAAAATAATAAGCCCTTCACGATCCTGAAGGAGGACATGGAGAAGCTGCTTTATCTGAATGAGGATGGACAGTTTTTCTATTTTGACAATGACAGCGTGGTGCGTGTTGACACGAAGACGAAGGAGTCAGAGATCTTCATTGAGGATGTGCTAAATTCCTATCTGGCAGTGTCGCAGGATCATCACCTGATCGGATATCCGGACAGCCTGCTGCCGGAGGACACAGGCAAGGTGACGGTGCTTGACTTAAATACCATGGAGCAGCGGGAGATCCAGGCACATAGCGGGGAGCGCCTCAAAAATATCGGCTTTGTGGAGGAGGACCTGATCCTTGGCAGGGTGAAGGAGGCGGATATCGAGACTGCCCTGGATGGAACCGTGACCTGTCCCATTTATACGATTGACATCATCAACGGGCAGAATCAGGTCATTAAGACCTATGGGACGGAGGGAATTTATATCACCCGGGCGACAGCGGCGGACGGTGTGGTTTATCTGGAACGTGCCCGCAGGGTGAACGGAGTTCTGGAGGAGACGACGCAGGATTTCATCACCTATAAGGAAGAGGAGAACAACAGCCGTATTTCCACGGTCTACAAATACGGGGACAGCGCTTACAATCAGATGTACCTGCGGTTTCCCGACACAATGTTCATCGGGCGCAAGCCGAGGCTCATGATCACCCGGCAGGCGGTGCGCGATGAGGATACGACGGTGAAGATTACATTTGACCATGTGAATGAGAAGTTCTATGCGTATGGCCAGGGAGCCTATATGTCAAATTATCTGAGCCTGAACGCCGCGGTGCGCGCGGCCTTCGAGAATTCCGGCGTTGTCATCAATTCCAACGGCCTTATCGTGTGGAGGAAGATCGCGGTGAAGGCTTACCACACTGTGGCGGACAAGATCCGGATCTACAATGTGGAGGAGATATCTGATACGCTGGCAGCCTGCATTTATATGATGGGCATTTATGAGGAGAAAAATCCCGACTATGTGGCTATGCAGGAGGTTCTTGCGTCGGGCGTGCCGGTAGAGGAGGTTATCCAGCAGTTTACAGGCAGGCAGGGAACGGACATCACCGGGTGCGATTTTGAGAACGGACTGTACTATCTGTGCAAGGACGCGCCGGTCATCACACGGTTCGCGGACGGCACCTATGTGCTGGTGACCAGCTATAACGGAGAGCGGATCCGGTATATCAATCCGCTGGAGAAGCAGGATCTGGTAGAACCCAGGGGGGAATTTGAGGAGAAGGTGATGGAGGGCGGCAATGTCTTCATCAGCTATGTGAGGTAGCTACATGAATAATATTTATTTTGAGATATGCGCGATACCGGTCTATATCATCATAATGTTGACGACATTTATCAGGAAGACGACAAAGGGGCTCGCGAATGAGCTCTTTGTTGCGCTGTCTGGCGTCTCCCTGATCGCGACGCTGACAGATATCACAAGCGAGATGGTTTGCAGGGGCGGCATGCTGGACGAGACGAGATATGTGGTCGCGAACGTGTCGCTGTACCTGTATTTTCTGCTCCGGAACGGGACTGTGGTGCTTTACCTGTTCTTCCTGTTTGCTATTACGAGGACAAGCTACCTGATTCATAAGATGCGGCTGAAGGTCCTGATTATGGCTCCGTATCTGGTGCTGGCGTTGTCGGTACTGTCGAATCCGCTGCATCATAAGATTTTTTACGTCACGAATGAGGACGGATATCATCGCGGGGACTGGATTCTGATTCTATATGTGATTTCGCTGCTGTACGTGCTGGTGGGAACGGTCTATATCGCTTCCTGCAAACGCTTTCTGGAGATGGGGAAATGGCTGGCGCTGCTTTCCATGTACCTGCTGATTTTCGTATCGGTGATCGTACAGTTTTTCTTTTCAGACATGCTGGTGGAAATGTACGCGACCTCCATCGCGTTTTTGATGGTCATCCTGCTGGTGCTCCGGCCGGAGGAGATCACGGACTCCTCTGTGGGGCTTCCAAGCTGGAAGGCCTACCAGACGGAGCTTAAAAAGATCATTGTCATGAAGCAGCCGGCGCAGATTACGGTGATACGGTTCATCAACGCCAATGAGATCCGCACTTACCTGGGGGAGGAGCGGTACCGGATCTATGTGGTGCGGATCGCTGATGAGATTGACCAGCTCTGCAGGAAGGAGAGGCTGAGCTATGAGATCTTTTTTGAGCATCCGGGCAGCCTGTATTTAATCTTTGACAACCTGGATTTTGACTTAAAGCCCCATCTGGCCGGGCTGATCAGCTCGGTGAAGGACAAGACGAAGGAGATCGAGAATACCGGCGCAAAGCTGGTGCCGCGTGTCTGCACGATCCGGGTTCCGGAGGATCTTGACAACCTCGATGATATCCTGCATTTCGGGCATGAGTTCTTCGGGCTGGTGCCGTTTGAGCAGACCTATTCCCAGGCATCCGATATCGTGGTGTCCAAGAATTTCAAGATTGAGAGCGACATGGACAATATTTTGAGCCGCGCCATCATGAAGCGGGGCTTTGAGATGTATTATCAGCCGATCTATTCCATTCGGGACGAGAGGTTTGTATCCGCGGAGGCGCTGATCCGCCTGAATGACACCAAGTACGGCTTTGTCTCGCCGGGACTGTTCATTCCCGCGGCGGAGAGCCGGGGGCTGATCCTTCCGATCGGTGATTTTGTGCTGGAGGATGTGTACCAGTTTATCGCGGAGAATGACATTGAGGTGCTGGGACTGAAATATATTGAGGTCAACCTTTCCGTTGTGCAGTGCCTCCAGAAGGATCTTCCGAAGAAGGTAAAGGCGCTGGAGGAGAAATACGGCGTCGCGCCGGACAAGGTGAACCTGGAGATTACGGAGACGACCTACGATACGGTGGGCGGCGTGCTTGACGGCAATTTAAAGCGCCTGTCCAACATGGGATATATTTTTTCACTGGATGATTACGGGACGGGATATTCGAATATGCAGAGAGTATCCAAGCTGCCCCTTAAGATGATCAAGATTGACAAGAGCCTGGTGGACGGGATGAACACGCAGGATGGCATGTCCATCATGCGCAATACCATTCATATGATGAAGGACATCCGGAAGGAGCTGATCGTGGAGGGCGTGGAGACGAAGGAAACCTTTGACCAGTTGAAAGCGATGGGATGCGATTATATTCAAGGGTATTATTTTTCCAAGCCGCTTCCGGCGGATCAGTTTCTGGCGTTCGTAAAGAGGGAGAATCTGGGGATCGGGTGAGGATGAGACTTTAACGGGCAGAGGCCGTAGACAGGGAACGGAAGTTCCTTGTGTACGGCCTCTTTTTTTCGAAATGCTGCATTTAGGATGTTGACCGCCCGTCCGCGCGAAACAGGGGGCTGCGCTTATTTTAATGGCTGGTAGTTTACGAGCTGCGATATTCCGAATAAGATCAACAGGTGCACGGGATAATACCAGTAAAAGACCATTTTGGCCGGAACGCCCCGCTTGCCGTTATACAGGCTGATCGGGATCAGGGCGATGATGCCGTAAAGCTCAACCCAGCCGAAGCTGTAGAGGATCAGCGAGCAAAGGATCAGGCGGATCAGGGGCATCTCCCTCGTCTTGTAAAAAACGCCGATCAGCAGGACGCCGCCCAGGCCGTAGTCGCATTGTACAAGAAAGGCGGCTGCCCAGGTAAGGGCCAGAGGGATCGCATAGAGCTTCTGCGTGTTCATCTCCTCCAGGCAGAAAATGGAGACGAGCCCCAGGGCCAGCGTAATGAATACATTCTGGTGCTGCAGGTCAAGGGTGGTATGAAAAAATGCCAGATCAAAGGGCAGTTCTGACAAAATGGCGAAGGCGCAGAGCCTTGTGAGGTAATTGACCGGACTTCTGGTGTGGTAAAAGCCCTCCACGATCAGAAAACAGTAGATAGGGAAGGCGATTCGGCCAATAATGCGCAGCACGATCAGATCCGGGAAAAAAATATAGCCGATATGGTCGATGAGCATGGTGATGGCGGCGATCAGCTTTAGTGAAAATGAGTCCAGTATTTTATAGGATTTTTGCTCCAATGAAGATATCCCCTTTCCGATGCGCGTATGGAGTGGTGGCGTTTCAGGAACACGCCACTCTTATTCAGAGTATAGCAGAGGGTTTTTCAGAATACAATCATTTATTTTCATATTATTATGAATTTTTGGTGGCATTTATTTTTATTTGTTGGTATAATAAATTTAGTGTGCCCAAAGGGCGATCAGTATCTGCCGGAAACAGGGGCGGAATGGCTGCAGGCATTTCAGGAAGGAGTATAATGAATCATGGCGAAGGAAGAGAAATTTAAAACAGCATTTTCGGGAGGTTACGACAAGACAGCCGTAGATCAGTATATCGAGCAGGAAAAGGAAAATCATGAGAAGGATATAGCGGATCTCAAGCAGACCATCAGCAAGCTGAGCGAGACGGTGAAGAATCTCCAGCTTGTGAAGGACAGCATCAGCTCGGAGTCGAATCAGGCTATTGAGAACATGC
>CAMHJT010000168.1 GCA_946185495.1 uncultured Clostridiaceae bacterium
ACCACATCAATGTTCTATAAGCCCAGTGGAAGTGCCATTAATATCGGAGTAGAACTGAGTATTACAGGAAAAGCTGGAATCATAGGTTTTGATGGTGTAGCTCGGTATGTGCAGGGTACATCGCTTTACAAATCATTTGCGATCAACACATCGCAACATTATTGTGTATATATCCAGAATGACAATAATGTGAACATGACATCGGCTGGTTATTACTACAAATAACTAAATACGAAGCGCGTAATATGACAAAAAAGAACTGACGCAGTGATGCGCAGTTCTTTTTTGTCGTTAATATGTCAATTCTGTTTTGGGACGATAAAGAACCTATGTCTGATGAACATAGGCAAGACAAAACCATAATGCTTCAGATTTGTTCTGTGTATTTCAGCTGCTTGGAAAGACGAAACCGCAGCCCGCGGGAAATGATGCTTAGATTACTTCGAAACTCAGAACGTAAATTAAGGCTTTGTGCAGGACATATGTTTTTTCGCCGGCATTAGGAACGTCAGCCAAGAAAAAACATATGTCCTGCCGGAAGCCGACCGAAAAAGCATATTGTTCTGCAATCACCAAAAATATGGAGATTTTAAAGAGGTGATTGAGAGACAGCTGTCCGTGCGCATCCGGACAGCTGCACTATTTCCAATATTGCTGTGTCTTAGCCAAAGAGACGCTCTCAGTAAGCTCAAACTTGGATACAAGCTTCTGTGTTGTTTCAGAAATGGAAAGCCCAAATTCCTGACAAGTTTCCACAAGGGAACGGATTCCCTTCTCCAATCCCCTGGTTTCGCCGCGAGCCTCACCACGAGCCTCACCACGAGCCTCACCAAGAGCCTCTCCGGCGGAAAATAATTTTTCAGATTCTGTTTTTATCACGGTTCCTCCCATAATACTCACCAGCCTTTCTTCTGCGCGGTTGCCATCTGTAATATGTGTGATGATGGTATTCACAAATCCAATCAGGTCGACCAGTTCCTCGCTTGTCAGTTCTTTCCTTTCGAAAAGACGAATCATTTCATCTCTGAAATACGAAAGGTCTGCAATCGCCTGTGAAGCATCTCTCTCCTGTGACAATTCCTTTTCGTAACGGACGATATAGAAAGGAATATAGGGAAACAGCTTTTTTTCAATGATGTATTCCTTAGAAAAACGGTCTAAGATTACATTGTCAGCGTTATAAAGGACCTCCTGTCCGTCCGGAAATGTAAACCGGATGCGGGTCTTCTCAGGTGTCCGACTTCCCCGCTTAATATAAATCACTGAAAAATGGGGCATGGGAATGACGGCTTCACCTATGCTCCACTTGGAGAATTTCCTTGCAGTGATAAATGCGTACTCTGCAATTCTGATCGCCATGGAGTCATCGTCATAGGCCTGACATTCCAGCAGAAATACATCGTTTTCAATCTTGATCAGGAAATCAGAGATCTGTTCTTCGATATTTTTCTCGCCGGTCGGGGTTTCTTCCTCTGTCAGATATCCCTCTGATGGAAGCACTTCGATGACCGAATCAAGAGGATAGTGCTTGCTGAAGGTCTCGTTGATGACAGAGATAAACAGGCGCTTGTGTTTTTGCTTCATTGTCTTGAATACATTATCGTAATCACTGGTATGCTTCATGTATCACCATAGCTTTCTGTCTGTTCAGCAATACGAACAGCACATTAAAATCTACAAGTTTTAAATACACTATAACATATCTGTATAGATAATACAAGTATTTGTTTCAGACTCTGTGAAAAAATGTTACTATTTGTTGTCGTCCTTGAGATCGATGGCTGCCGGTTTTGTTTCGCGGAGCCATCGGAGTATCATGTACCCATAGGTGTGGACATGAAATGTTTTTTGCAGCCTTCATAATGGACACACACACAATTATGAGGGAAGATGTGAGTCAATCCCTTTTTAGTTGTGTTTTCGTCCTGTTTGTGGTATGCTTTCTATATGATTTTTCGCAGAATGACTATTCACAGGCAGGTATTCCTGAAGGCACTGTGTCGGTGTTGCTTAACTTCGAGGCGGCAGTGAGAAGCATCTTGTCAGATACCGTTGGTTCACAGAGGATCAGGATCCTGCTGGCAGGCTGTCTTTCCCTGCAATGGAACGGGCTGCGGGATGCCGGGTTTTTATCCGTGAATAGGAGCTGCAATGGGAAACGGAGGGACAATATTATGAGGAAGTACAGACAATGGATGTCGGTGCTCTGTGCCGGCGTGATGCTGGTGTCAGGACTTGCGCCGGCGGGAACGGCACAGGCGAAGGAGGAAGACGGTAAGCTGCCCTTTGAGCTGAAGGCGCCCACGGGAGTGGGGCTTGTCAAGGCCAATGAAGAAGATGCGAATGATCCGGCGCTGATCTGCGCCTACAGCATGGACGGGGAGATGTGCAGCTTTTTTGAGAAGCTGGGCGATCCGGAGACAAGGGATATGACGCTTGCTATTCTGAATACGCTTGGCTATGACGACATATGGCTGGAGGCGCAGGTGGACTGGGCCATCGATGATCCGACAGACTGGCATCACACCGAGTATTGGGATTACAAGAACGTGGATACTTACGGCAACGGATATGACGATGAGGGACATCAAAGAACCGGTGAATGGGATTATATCAATGTAGGTCCCACGGCGCAGACAACAAATGATACCTGGATCCTGAGGAATTTTCCGATCCAGGATACGGATAACGAGGCCTGGTATGAGCAGTGGGCGGGAACGGAATACATTCCCGGTGTGAAGAACCAGCTGAAGGAGGGACAGTACATCGAGTATGCGTCCGGGGAAGAGGGGGAGAAGCTCTTCACGATCGACTACACCCAGCATACCGCCTACGCCAGGGTGCGGTTCGCGGTTGTGGTCGACAACGGCAATCGGTCCGCGATCATCTCGGACTGGTCGGAGACGGCCGCTTATGGCAAGGACGCGGAGAAGTGGAAGCCGTATACATCGGAGACGCTGCCGGCTCCTGCTGTGTCAGACATCACATTAAAGGAGGAGGATTTCAACGGCGCGGATGTGGCAAACTATATCCTGACGGTGCCGGAGGATCTGGCAGCGGGGCTTGCGAATGTGAAGGCAGCGGGCGGAAGGATCCTTGTGGAGCCGGAGCTTCGCGTCAAGGGAACGGAGACGTGGAAGAAGGCGGACGGCACCCTTGAGGTGGTCAACGGCGACATGGAGGTTAAGCTGGTCTACCTGGAGGAGGAAGGCAAGGTGATCCCTGCCGGAACGGAGGTGGAATTCCGCTGCCGGTATGACTGCCAGCAGTGCGAGTATCTGAACGGACCGGATCTGCCGGAGGTATGGTCGTCCTATTCCGATATCCTGACGGTGAAGACAAAGCGCCCCATCGGCAAGGAAGACGGCGCGCAGGATGGCACCACAGAGGAAAACGCTTCAACGGAAGAAAATGCCTCAACACAGGAGCAGGGTTCGACGGAAAGCTCCGGCTCCGCGGGCGGGCAGGACGAGAAGCCTACCGCACCGGCTCTGCCTTTCACGCTGAAGGCGCCTGCCGCGGTTTCGCTGCTCTGGCTGGAGAAGAGGGATTCCCCCACCACCATGAACATCACCTACAGCATGGACAATGAGATGTGTGAATTTAACGTGCTGAGCACGATGGCGCCGGAGTCGGACGACTACAAGGCGTATTACGCGAAGCTTCACGAGCTTGGCCTTAACAACATTTCCGTTGACGCGCAGATCGACTGGGCGATTGACGATGTCAGCGATCCGGTAAGCGGCTGGCATTACACCAAGGACTGGGACAATGAAGGGAGAAACGCGCAGGAGCAGTCCACGGTGGGACCGTGGGATGCAATTTCTTGCACGGCCTACCCCAAGACGGTCAATGACGCATGGATCATGCGGGGTGTAGGTGAGGATGACTGGAACGGCTATGATGCCTGCACAGGACTGAAGGATCAGTTAAACGCGGGCCAGTACTCTTTCCTGGAAAAAGATGATGACGGCAAGGATAATACGTACAGCCTGTTCATCGATTATACCAAACACACCGCTTATGTGAGGGTGAGGTACCGCGTGTGCGCGTGGGATAAAAATGATAACCGGTATGACTATTTTTCTCCGTGGTCTCCTACGGCCAGCTACGGCAAGGACGCGCCGGCTCCTGTACGGTATGACGAGACGAGCCTGTCGGCGCCGAAGGTTTCAGAGCTGAAGCTGACAGATGAGGAATTTAATGATGAACCGATCGCTTCCTTTATGCATGAGGTGACGGACGGCCTTGCGGCCTGCCTGACAGACCTGGAGGTGGCAGGCGGCACGATCAATATTGAGCCGCAGATGCGCGTGAAGGGGACGGAGGACTGGAAGGGACTCCTTGGCGACCTCACATTCCGGAACGGGAAGCTGAAGCTTGACCTGCTTTATCTGGTAGAGGAGGGACAGGTGATCCCGGATGGCACGGAGCTGGAATTCAGGTGCCGCTATTTTGGAACCCAGTACCTGCCGGGAGAGGAGAGGGATTTTGTCTCGGCGTACTCTGACATTTTGACGATGAAGACCTCCCAGATCGGCAAGGCGAAGGCTCCTGTAACGGAGCAGCCTGCGACAGAGCAGCCGACGACGACACAGCCTGTGACAGAGCAGCCGGCCACGGCACAGCCTGCGACGGAGCAGCCTACCACAGGGCAGCCCGCCACGGTGATCCAGGAGAAAGTGATCACGGTCTTAAATTCCGGCGCGACCGTGACGCAGGTGGACACCTTTGTCAAGGCATTAAAGGATGATAAGGATCCGAAGGGTTCGTCCTTTGGCTTCCTGTTTGCAAGGCAGAAGAAGAACACGAAAAATTCCATCACGATCACCTGGAAGAAGCCGAAGAACGCGGCTTACTATGTGATCTACGGCTCGAAATGCGGCAAGAAGTACCATTATGAGCGTCTGGCTGCGGTGAAGAATACTTCCTATATCCAGAATGGACTGGATGCCGGCACTTATTATAAGTACATCGTCTCCGCGTTTGACGATAACGACAAGCTGCTCGGCTCCTCCAACACCGTCCATGTCACCACCAAGAACGGCAAGTACGCCAACTTCAAGAAGGTGACCACCGCGGCGGAGAAGGATAAGGTGACGCTGGAAAAGAAGGGCAAGACCTTCAAGCTGAACGCCAAGGGCGTGTCGGAGTCCAAGAAGCAGAAGGTGGATGTCCACAGAAAGATCTGTTATCAGTCCACCAATAAGAAGGTGGCAGCCGTTGATAAAAACGGTAAGATCACGGCAAAGAAGAAGGGAACCTGTGAGATCCTTGTTTACGCGCAGAATGGCGTGTATAAGAAGATCAAGGTGACTGTGAAGAAATAAAACGCAGGAGAAAGCCTCAGGCAGAACCATTGGAAATCTGCCTGAGGTTTTTTTTCGCGAGAAGCCGGGATCGCTTCAGGTCTGAAAATGGTCTGTTTGTAGAAACTGCCAGATCGCCGCTTTCCGGATGAAAAA
>CAMHJT010000169.1 GCA_946185495.1 uncultured Clostridiaceae bacterium
ATCCAAGTATGAATAGGAACAGGTAATTGCGAAACCCAAAATGTAGACTGAGGCTTCTGGCAGGATATATGTTTTTTCGCCGGCATTAGGAACGTTAGCCAAGAAAAAATGATATATCCTGCCAGGGGCCGATCGAAAAAGTACACCGTTTCGCAAACGCTTATGATCAGGAATCACAGGAGGTAGGGATATGAACAAAAAAGGAATTGCATTATTTGCGGCAGGGGCACTGTTTGGCTTAGAGGGCATTAAGCTTCTGTCATCGGAGGACGCGAAGAAGGTATATACGAAGTGTACGGCAGGCGTGCTGCGCGTAAAGAACAGCATTCTTGATCAGGTGACCACGCTGCAGGAAAACTGCTCTGACATCTACGAAGAGGCGAAGGCCATCAATGAAGAAAGAGAGAATAAGAAACAGGAATCAGAGGTGCCGGATCTGGCAGATACGGCGGACCGGGAAGACGTGAAGGAAGAGAAGGAAACGTCAGAACAGACAGAGGCTTCAGGCGGGGCAGAAGCGGCGGGTGTGGCAGAAGCATCGGAGGAAGTTTAACAACAGAGACAGAAGAAGGCGCTGGAGGAAGCTGAATGCCGATTGCAGACGAGAGCGCCGGAGGAAGTTGAAACAACAATGACAGAAGAAGGCGCTGGAGAAAGCTGAATGCCGATGGCAGGGAAAAGCGCCGGAAGAAGCTGAACAACAATGATAGAAGAAAGAAGTTGATGACATGAGATTTACGATCAGACATGAGATCAGGAATCGGCTCAGAGTCCATCTTCCGATGAAGCGGATGACCTTCCGGCAGGCGGATACGCTCGAATACTATCTGAAGAGATTTGAAGAAATAGGGGAAGTCAGGGTTTACGAAAGAACCGCGGACGCCGTGATCGTCTACCGTTGCGGACGGGAACGCGCCATCCGCATCCTGCAGGAGTTTTCCTTTGACGCGGTACAGGCGCCTGAAAAGGTACATGAGGCTTCTGGAAGAGAACTCTCCGCCATGTATTTTGACAGGGTTGCGACTGCCGTGGTCCTGCATTACGGGAAGCGGCTGATCCTGCCGTTTTCTGTCAGGCGGATCTGGGTAATGCTGAAAACGGTCAAATACGCATGGAGGGGTTTGAAGACGATTAAAAACAGGCGCCTGCAGGTAGAGCTTCTTGACGCCGCAGCGATTGCGGCGGCCGTCCTGACAGGGGATTATAAAACCGCTTCGAGCGTGATGTTTCTCTTAAAGATTGGAGACACCCTGGAGGAGTGGACGCACAAGCGGTCTGTGGACGACCTGGCCAGGCGCATGTCCTTGAATATCGATCAGGTGTGGCTGGTGACGGACACAGGAGAGGTGCTTGTCGATTCCTCTGAAGTCGGATGCGGGGACCGGGTTGTGGTCCGTATGGGTAACATGATCCCGTTTGACGGGGAGGTTGTTGAAGGAGAGGCGATGGTAAACCAGGCCTCCATGACGGGGGAATCCGTGGCAGTGTGCAAGGATCCCGGTAAGAGCGTGTTCGCGGGAACCGTGGTGGAGGATGGGGCGCTGACCATCCGGGTCACGCAGACAGAGGGCTGTGGACGCTTTGATAAGATTGTCAAGATGATAGAGGAGTCGGAAAAACTGAAATCTTCCCTGGAAAGCAGGGCGGAGAGGCTTGCCGACAGGCTGGTGCCGTATACGTTTCTCGCGTCAGGACTGACCTGGCTGGTCAGCCGCAATGTGACCAAGGCTGTATCGGTGCTGATGGTGGATTATTCCTGTGCTTTGAAGATGGCGATGCCGATATCGGTTCTGTCAGCCATCAAGGAGGCTTCGGAATACGGTATTACGGTGAAGGGCGGAAAATTTCTGGAAGCCGCTGCCTTTGCGGACACGATCGTGTTTGACAAGACAGGAACGCTCACGAAAGCGCAGCCGACAGTTGTGAAGGTTGTCCCTTTTAACGGGGAAAGCGAGGATGAACTGCTCCGTCAGGCGGCCTGCCTGGAAGAGCATTTTCCACATTCTGTGGCCCGCGCTGTTGTGGATGCCGCGCTGCGCAGGGGACTTTTGCACGATGAGCTTCATACGAATGTGGAGTATATTGTCGCGCATGGTATTGCTTCGGAGATTGAGGAGGAACGGGCTGTCATAGGCAGCTATCATTTTGTGTTTGAGGATGAGGGCGTGATCATTCCGGAGGAAGAGAGGGAGCGGTTTGATTCTCTGCCGGATGCGTACTCGCACCTTTACTTTGCAAAAAACGGGCAACTGGCGGCCTGCATCCTGATAGAGGATCCCATGCGGGAGGAGGCGGCCTCCATGGTGGAGAAGCTGAAAACGCTGGGCTTTTCGCATATCGTGATGATGACGGGCGACAGTGCGCGGACAGCGGCCAGGCTCGCCGCGCAGGCAGGGATCAGCGAGTATTACGCAGAGGTCCTGCCGGAGGACAAGGCGGGATACATTGAAAGAGCCAGGCGGGAGGGGCGGAAGGTCATCATGGTAGGTGACGGCATCAATGATTCCCCTGCGCTTTCCGCTTCTGACGCAGGCATCGCGATCAGCGAGGGAGCGGAGATTGCCAGGCAGATCGCGGATATTACGATCAGCTCGTCCAATCTTTACAGTATAGTTGTGTTAAGGGAGATCAGTACCCGGCTCATGAGGCGGATCAGGCTTCATTACAGGACGATCGTCGGCTTCAACACAGCGCTTATCGGACTTGGGATAGCCGGGCTGGTGTCTCCGGCAGCGTCGGCGATGCTTCATAACGGTTCAACAGTAGCATTAGGGCTTAAGAGCATGACGCGTCTTCTGCCGGATGACAGGTACTGCTGAGGAATGGAAGGAAGCCGGATAAAAACTGGAGATGATAGAGGAGGACAGCATGAAAAACCATAAGTTCTGGGCTTGGGCAACGGTGATCTGTTTTTTGCTCACCTTGCTGACAGGATATAAAAAGAGATGATTTAAATCCAAAGAGTGACTTGCAGCAGGCCCCGCCTTTTTGGCGGGGCAAAAAAATGACCTGAAAGTTAGCAAGTGCTAACGGATAAGAAGGAGCGCTTGTGTTCTATGAGCCGGATACCATTCACGGTAACTACTCGGCAGGTCAGAAAGAAAGTGCGGCAAAAAGCCGATTTGATACAGGAGGAAATCAAGCATGAAAGAGAAGAAAAAAAGTGATATAGCCGTATTGTTGGATTATGCGGGCAGTTATAAGGGCCTTACATTTCTGGGGCTTGTGTTGTCGGGTGTAGCCATGCTGCTTGGCATGCTGCCCTATATCTGCATATGGCTGGTGGCGCGGGAGCTGATCGCTGTGGCGCCGGACTGGACGAAGGCCGCGGATGTGGGGAAATATGGAGTTATGGCGTTCGCCTTCTCCCTGGCTGGAATACTGGTCTATTTTGCAGCGTTGATGTGTACGCATTTGGCGGCCTTCCGGACGGCGTCCAATATCCGGAAGCAGGGAATGGCACATCTGATGAAAACGCCGCTTGGATTTTTTGATTCCAATGCGTCAGGGCTGCTGAGAAACCGTCTGGATGGCGCTGCGGCAGAGACGGAGACCCTGCTGGCGCACAATCTTGCTGATATCGTGGGAAGCGCCACCATGTTTCTCGCGATGATCGTGCTGATGTTTGTATTCGACTGGAGAATGGGAGCGGCCTGCCTGTTTGCCGCGGTGATCTCGGTGGCTGCCATGTTTACCATGATGGGAGGCAAAAACGCGAAACTGATGCAGGAATACCAGGCGGCTCAGGATGAGATGAGCAAGGCTGGAACGGAATATGTCCGGGGGATACCGGTTGTGAAGGTATTTCAGCAGACTGTCTATTCATTTAAGGCGTTCAAGGAAGCGATTGAGGATTACAGCAAAAAGGCGGAGCTGTATACGGACGGCGTGTGCAGGGTTCCGCAGTCGGTCAATCTTACTTTTACCGAGGGTGCGTTCATCTTTCTGGTGCCCGTTACGGTTCTGATCGCTCCCGGCGCGCTTGAGTCGGGCAATTTCGCCGGATTTGTCACTAATTTTGCATTTTACGCGGTGTTCTCCGCGATTGTATCCACAGCTCTTGCGAGGATCATGTTCGCGGCAAGCGGAATGATGCTCGCAAGCACCGCGCTTGGAAGGATTGCCCAGGTCATGGCTGCGCCGACGTTATCGGTAACGGATCATCCGAAAAAGCCGTCTGACTACAGCATTGAGTTCAAAGATGTGAGCTTTACATACGAAGGGGCGGACGTCCCGGCGCTGGATCATGTTTCCTTCCGGGCAGGGCAGGGACAGACGGTTGCGCTGGTCGGTCCTTCCGGAGGGGGAAAAACAACCGCGGCAAGCCTGATTCCGCGTTTCTGGGATGTGACCTCGGGAGCGGTCTGTGTCGGAGGCGTGGACGTGCGTGAGGCAGACCCCCATGTCCTGATGGATCAGATCGCGTTTGTTTTTCAGAATAACCGGCTGTTTAAGGCGAGCATTTATGAGAATGTCCGTGCCTCCAGACCGGCCGCGTCGAGGGATGAGGTGAGGAAGGCACTGTCTGCCGCCCAGTGTGATGATATCCTGCAGAAACTCCCTGACGGGATGGATACGGTCATAGGGACGGAAGGCACCTATCTCTCAGGTGGCGAACAGCAGAGAGTGGCGCTTGCGAGGGCAATCCTCAAGGATGCGCCGATCGTTGTTCTGGATGAAGCCACAGCCTTTGCGGATCCTGAAAACGAAGCGCTGATCCAGAAGGCGTTTCGCGTGTTGACGAAGGGGCGCACGGTGATCATGATCGCTCACCGTCTTTCTACTGTCACAGGCGCGGATAAGATCATTGTGCTTGATAACGGCCGCCTGGCAGAGGAAGGCACGCATGAGGAGCTGAAACAGAAAAAAGGAATGTACGCGCGCATGTGGGCAGATTACAATCAGGCTGTAAAATGGCGTATTTCCGCAAGTGAGGTGATGTAAAATGTTTGGAAAGGAATTTCAGAGAAAACACGCGCTTACCGATCAGGGAGTGAAGAATACAAAGCAGGCGACGTTGTGGACGGTCATCGTCAATCTTGTAGTAATGGGAGGGATGGGCATCCTGTATCTGATGATGACAGAGTATATGGAGACGCTGGAGAAAGGAGCTGTCCTTCCGGGAGCCGGACTGTTCCTGATCCTCGTTTTGTTATTTGTGTTACTGTCGCTTGTCACGCACCTTCAGCAGTACAGGGCGACATATGGCCTTGTGTACGCAGAGGTAAAGAACGTGCGCATATCCCTTGCGGAACGCATGAGGAAGCTGCCGCTCGGATATTTTGGTAACAGGGATCTCGCTGACCTGACGGAAACGATCATGGGCGATGTGAACCGCCTGGAGCATGTGTGGTCCCACTGCCTGGGATATCTGTACGGCTCCTATATCTCCACTGCGGTTGTTGCGGTCATGTTAATTGCGTTTGACTGGAGACTGGCGCTTGCATGCCTG
>CAMHJT010000170.1 GCA_946185495.1 uncultured Clostridiaceae bacterium
TCCGATCTTTCCCGCCCGTGCTTTGGGCGGGACATACGGTATCGGCATCCGACCGGATGATGCCAGATATAAACTATGGTTTATAGAGGAGATCATTTTCAGCCTGACAGAACGGATGAAACGGGGCAGAGGGAGCTGCCCGTTGTTGGAGGGAACGAAGGATGCGGGAACAGAAACGATCAGAAAAAGCCGTGATTCTGACGTTGTTGATCATGGCAATTATAATGGCAGCGGCGCCGCTCACCGCCCGGGCAGAAGCGGGAAAGCGGAGAACGGTGCGGGTGGGCTGGCATGAGCCGCCTTATTTTATCAGGGATCAATATGGAAGGGAGTCCGGATATTCCTACGAATACCAGAGGAAGGTTGCGGCCTATACCGGGTGGGAGTATGAGTATGTGGAGGGCTCGTGGACGTCGCTTTTGCAGAAGCTGAAGGACGGCGAGATCGACGTGCTAAGCGACGTGTCGTACACGGAAGAGCGCGCGGAGGAGATGCTTTATACCTCCCTCCCCATGGGAACGGAATCCTATTATATTTTCCGGAAGCCGGACAATGGGGACGTAGACCCGGAGGATGTTTCTTCCCTGAACGGAAAGCGGATCGGCGTGGCGAAGGGCAGCATACAGAAGGAATTGTTCCTGAAGTGGGAGGATATCCACGGGATTGAGGCACAGCTGGTGGAGCTGGAGACCCCGGAGGAGGAGTCGCTAAAGCTGTTGGGTTCCGAGTTTGACGCGTTTGTCACGGTGGACGTGTACGGCTCCCTGGAGACGGTGGAGCCGGTCTGGAAGATCGGTTCATCCGAGTTTTATTTCGCAGTCAGCAAAAAATGCCCCTGGCTGGTGACAGAGCTGGACGCGGCGCTCAGCAGGATACAGGACGAGAACAGATATTATGACCAGCAGCTCCATGACAAGTACCTGAAGGGATGGGAGACCAACCGGTATTTTGACAGCGGGGAGCAGGAATGGATGGACGGACACGGGGCGATCCGGGTGGGCTATCAGGACAACTATCTCGCTTTTTGCGCCAAGGATCCGTCAACCGGAGAACTGATGGGGGCGCTTAAGGATTATCTGGACTACGCAGAGTCGGCCTTTGAGAACGGGAAGCTGGAATTTGAGCCGGTATGCTTTCCGACGGCGGGGGAGGCCATCGAAGCGCTGAAAAACGGCGAGGTGGACTGTGTGTTTCCGGCCAACCTGACGGATTATGACGCGGAGGTGCTTGATCTGGTGATGTCGCCGCCGCTGATGCGGACAGAGATGGACGCAGTGGTGCGTTCCTCCACGCAGAAGGAATTCCTGCGCAAGCAGCAGGTGGTGGTGGCCGTGAATGAGGGGAACACGAACTATGACATGTTTCTGGAAGACCATTATCCGACCTGGGAGAGGGCGTATTTCAAGGATACGCCGACGGGGCTTGACGCCGTTGCCGACGGAACGGCGGACTGCGTGATCATCAGCAATTACCGTTACAGCAATATTTCCAGGCAATGTGAGAAGCTGCATCTGACGACCTTATACACAGGCGTGGATATGGATTACTGCTTTGCCGTGCGGGAAGGAGATACGGAGCTTTATTCCATTCTGGCGAAGGTGACCGGCATCGTTCCGGATGCCATTGTCCATACGGCCCTGACGTACTATTCCACGGAGGATGTCAAGGTCAGCTTCGGCGACATGATCAGGGAGCATTTGTTTGCGGTGACAGCTGTGATCCTTCTGGTGCTGGCACTGATCATGAGCTTACTGCTCAAAAGTATCCGGGCTGAGAAAAAGGTTGCGGAGGGGGAGCATCTGGTCAGGGATCTGAACAGGCGTGTGTTTGTGGATCCCCTTACCTCTGTCCGGAATAAGGGAGCCTATACCAATTTTATAAAGAAGCTGCAGGAGCGCCTGGACAAAGGGGAGCAGGTGGAATTCGCCATCGGCATGTTCGACTGCAATAATCTGAAAAAGATCAATGACCAGCATGGCCATGACAAGGGGGACATTTATTTAAAGACTGCCTGTATGCTGATCTGCCGGGTATTTGACCACAGCCCTGTCTTTCGGATCGGAGGAGATGAGTTTGTCGTTGTTTTACAGAATGACGATTTCAGGAACAGGGAAGAGCTGATGAAACGGTTTGAGGCGAAAAAACGGGAAACCTATACGGTTGAGAATAAATGGAACGAGGTGCATATTGCCTCCGGTATTGCGGTCTATGATCCGGACATTGACGGCTCGGTGGAGGATGCGGTAAGACGGGCAGACAAACTGATGTACGAGAATAAACGGAGGGAAAAAGGGGAGGAATAGTAACTGCTCAGCACCTGCTGAGTAGTTACGAGGAATAAAAGAGGGGAGGCTTGTCGAATGGGAATTTATCTGAATCCTGATGCGGACTTGTTTTCGATGTCCGTTGCATCGGATATTTATGTTGACAAGACAGGGCTTATCGATTTTGTGAATCGTTTCATAGGAAAAGAGAGACCGTATCTGGCTTCCAGCAGGCCCAGAAGATTCGGAAAAACTATGGCTGCGAAAATGCTTGCTGTTTATTACAGCAAAGGCTGCCATTCGGGAGAACTGTTTCGTGGACTGGAGATATCCAAACTGCCTTCATTTGAAAAACACCTGAATCAATATGATGTGATCCTGATGGACCTGCGCTGGATGTATGGGATTGCGCTTGAACAGAAGAAGGAAGACCAGGATATACAGATCATACCGTTTATTCAAAGCCTTGTTATAGATGAATTAAGGGATGCATTTCCGGGTATTGCGGAGGATAAGGATGTTTTTTTGCCGGCTGTGTTCGCGAAAATTAATAATAAAACCGGTAAAAAATTTGTTGTGATCATCGATGAATGGGATTGTATTTTCCGTGAAGATAAGAATAACATGCAGCTGCAGAAGGAATATATTGACTTTCTGAGAGGGATGTTTAAGGGAATCATAGCAGATAAATATATAGCGCTTGCCTATATTACAGGCATACTGCCGATCAAAAAATACGGCACACAGTCGGCACTGAATAATTTCCGCGAGTTTACAATGCTGAATCCGATGGGTATGTCCCGGTATTTTGGCTTTACTGAAAATGAGGTTCAGGAACTGTGCGAGAAATATGATATACCGTATGATGATATGAAACAGTGGTATGACGGATATTCATTCAAAAAGGCAAAACATATTTATTGTCCGAACTCTGTCGTGGAAGCTATCACGAATGAGGAATTTAATAATTACTGGACAAAAACAGAAACGTACGAGCTGTTGAAATCATACATTGCAATGGATTTTAAAGGTTTGAAACAAAAGATCGTTGAAATGCTCGCAGGAAACAGATGTCAAATCAACACGAACAGGTTTCAAAATGATATGACAACCTTTACGGATGCAGACGATGTGTTGACCCTATTGATCCATCTTGGCTATTTAGCTTATGACACCGAAACGGAAGAAACGTACATTCCAAACAGTGAGGTTCGTTCCGAAATGGTAAATGCTGTGTCCGGTAATGGCTGGGACGAGGTTTATAAAGCTATAGCGGATTCCGAAAACCTGCTGAAAGCGACATGGTCAATGGACGAGGATAAAGTTGCCAAAATGATACACGATGTTCATACGGCAAATTCGTCAAGCCTTATCTATAACAATGAGATCTCTCTTTCCAGTATCATCATGCTTGCCTATTACAGTGCCGCCAAGGATTATACAGTGGTAAGGGAATTACCGGCGGGAGAGGGCTTTGCGGATATGGTATTTATCCCGAAAAAGGCAGCCGCTGTTCCTGCGATGATCATCGAATTGAAGTGGGATAAAAGTGTTGAAGGGGCAATCGGCCAGATCAAAGATAAGGGATATGTCGATGCACTGAAGGAGTATAAAGGCAATCTTTTGCTGGTAGGTATCAACTATGATAAAAAGAAAAGAGTACATCAGTGCAATATTGAAAAATATGAAATGAAATAAAAAAACGGCAGCTTACAGCGGGCAGGGGGAGAGGATCCACCCTGCCTGATTGCGCAGGTGCGCAAAGATCATTTATTCGTCCTTCCAGAACGCAAGCTCGGACAGGTCAAGTCCGATATCCCTGCCCAGGAAGACGGGATCAGCGCCTTCTTTTTTCTGCTTTTCAAAGTCCCCAAGGGCCTTGATGACCACTCCGGAGAGGATAAAGCAGCAGGGGATGTTGATCAGCGTCATGCCGCCCATCGTGATGTCAGCCATCGTCCACGCGAAATTCATTGGCACCAGCGCACCTGCAAAGATGATGGCGATGCAGATGAGGTAAAATACCGTCATGAATCTTCGGGAGGGCAGCTTCTTGCCGTTTAAGTAGGCGAGGGCGTTGTCGACATAGTAGAGATTGCCGATCAGCGTTGTGAACGCGAACAGCGCCATCGAAATGGTGATAAAGACCGGTCCAAAGCCTCCGAAGACAGTCGATACCGCCTGCTGGACATAGGGTGCCCCGGAGACCTCCTCTGTCGCCTCAACGCCTGAGGTAATGCACATCAGAGCCGTCGCGGTGCACAGCAGCATGGTGTCTATGTAGACGGAAACAGTCTGTACAAGTCCCTGCTTGACGGGGTGGGTGACGTCTGCCGAGGCGGAGGCGTTCGGAGCGGAACCGACGCCGGCCTCATTGGAATAAAGACCCCGCTTGATGCCGTATACCATACAGGAGCCGCTCAGTCCGCCGAATATGGATCTGAAATCAAAGGCGTCTCGGAAAATGGAGGCAAATGCTTCCGGGATCAGCGGGATATGCGCGATGATGATGACAAGGGAGACGATCACATAGGCAATTCCCATGGCGGGAACAACCTTTTCCGTGAGCTGCACGATCCGCTTTCCGCCGCCCAGCACACAGACAGCCGTCAGGGCGGCGAGCACCGTTCCCACGATGACCGGCGTCCAGGTCTTATCATAAAACCCATAGATCTGGAAGGATGACTGCAGGTTATAGGAACACAGAAGATTGAAGCCAAAGGCGTAGGTCGCGATCAGGAAGACACAGAATACCGCCGCGATGGCCGGGAGCTTGAGCGCCTTCTCTATATAATAGGCAGGGCCGCCGTAGCTTTCGCCGCTTTCTCCCTTCTGCTTGAAGATCTGGGCAAGGGTGCTCTCCATAAACGCGGAGGACGCACCGATGATACACATCAGCCACATCCAGAAACAGGCGCCGGGACCGCCGAGGCAGATCGCGGTGGATACGCCGACGATATTGCCGGTTCCGACGCGGGAAGCGGTAGAGACCATCAACGCTTGAAAGGACGACACATTCTGCTCTCCCTTTGGCTTTTCCATGATGAGCCTGCACGCTGTGCCGAAAAGGCGGAGCTGCACAAAGCGCGTCCGGAACGTGAAGTACAGGCCTGCTGCGGCCAGGACGATGATCAGGACCGGATAGTACATGATATCGTCAACGGTGTTGAAAAATTGAATAATGG
>CAMHJT010000171.1 GCA_946185495.1 uncultured Clostridiaceae bacterium
TGAAAGAATACAGACAGGAGAGCAGAAAGCGATGTTTAGCAGGAATTTTATTTTAAATGAACAGAGCCGTTCGCTGATCGAGCAGTTTGGAGAGCATATGCCCGGTGGCTTCTTTATGTGCAAGGCGGATGGAAGCGAGGAGCTTTTGTACGCCAACAGGGCTGTCTGCCGGATCTATGGCTGTGACAGCTTGGAGGAATTCAAGTCGTTGACAGGTTTTACATTTCAGGGCATGGTGCATCCGGAGGATTACGAGCGGGTTTCTTCCTCTATCGGGGAACAGGTTGCCGGGAACCGGTACGATCTCGATGAGATGCTGTTTCGCGTCATCCGCAGGGATGGAGAGACAAGGTGGATTGACAGCCACAGTCATTATGTGGAGTCGGATGTCTATACGGGACTGTTATATGTGTTTATTTCGGACATTACGGACAGGCACAGGAAGCAGGAGTCTGATAAAGAGCTGCGTTCCGCTGTCATTGAGGCACTGACAAGCGTGTATGATTCTGTCTGGCTGATCAGGGATATTGAGACGCAGCAGTTTGAACTGTTCCGGATCGATGAGAAGATGGTGCACCTGATGCCGGCAAACGCGGCGGCGAAGCTGTCCAGATTTTCCGACGCCTTCGCATTTTATTCAAATCTGGTGCTGGAGGAGGACAGGCAGCTTTTCCTTGACGCGGTCAGGCCGGAGAACATCATGAAGAATACGGAGGACAGGCTGATCTATTCCGTTCCCTTTCGCCGTGTGTTTGAGTCGGGCATCCGGTACTACCGTCTGGAGTTTGCCCGTCTGGAGCTGGAAGATGGAAAGATTGGCATTGTGACTGGTTTCAAGGATGTGGACGAGGAGACAAGAAAGGACCGCCAGATCCAGCATACGCTTAGTGTCAGGTCCGCCGTTATTGAAGCCCTGACAAGAGTGTACGATTCTGTATGGCTGATCCATGACCTGGAGTCACAGCGGTTTGAACTGTTCCGGATCGATAAGGAGATGGTACATCTGATGCCGGCGAACGCGGCAGTGAAGATTACAAGGTTTTCCGATGCTTTTGCCTTTTACTCCAATCTGGTGCTGGAGGAGGACAGGCAGCAGTTCCTTGATGCTGTCACGCCGGAGAATATCAAGAAGAATACAGAAGACAGGCTGATATATTCCGTTCCCTTCCGGCGTGTGTTTGAGACCGGGATTCGGTACTACCGTCTGGAATTTGCCCGGCTGGAGCTCGAGGATGGCAGGAGCGGCATTGTGGGAGGCTTCAAGGATGTGGACGAGGAGGTGCGGAAGGAACAGCATATCCAGCAGACGCTCCGGGACGCCATCGACGCGGCCAATGCATCCAATAAGGCCAAGAGCGCGTTTTTGTCCAGTATGAGCCATGACATCCGCACGCCGATGAACGGGATTATCGGCATGACCACCATTGCGGCTGCCAATCTGGACGACCGGGAGAGGGTGGCGGACTGCCTGCGGAAAATCACAGAATCCTCCAGCCATCTGCTCTCGCTGATCAATGAGGTACTCGACATGAACAAGATTGAGTCCGGGAAGATAGAGCTTCTGGAGGAGGAATTCAATCTGGCAGAGCTCATAGACGGCATGATGGCAATGACCAGGCCGCAGCTTCAGCAGCACGAGCATTCTTTCCGTGTAAATGTCGCAGGCGTGGAGCATGAGCAGGTCGTAGGTGACAGCAGAAGGCTCCAGCAGGTATTTGTCAATATAATGAGCAATGCCATCAAGTATACGCCCAACGGAGGAAAGATATCCCTTAGCGTCAGGGAAAGCCCTACCAGGACACAGGAATTTGGCCATTATCAGTTTATTTTTGAGGACAATGGGTATGGGATGACAGAGGAATTCCAGAAGCATATGTTTGAACCGTTCTCCAGGGCAAATGACAAGCAGACGGCGGGTATTCAGGGTACAGGCTTGGGCATGGCCATTACCCGCAACATTGTGCGGATGATGGGCGGGGACATCACTGTAGAAAGTGTCTACGGGGCAGGTTCCAAATTTACGGTAAACCTATACTTAAAGTACCAGAATATGGCGAACATTAATTACAGCAGCTTTCTGAATCTCCGGGTGCTGGTGGCGGATGACGATCCTGTCTGCTGTGAGTCAACCTGTGAAATCCTGAATGATATGGGAATGAACAGTGAATGGGTGCTTTCCGGCAAAGCAGCAGTGGATCGTGTGAGGACGAGGCATGAGCAGAACCGGGACTTTTTTGCCGTCATTGTCGATTGGAAGCTGCCCGACCAGGGTGGGGTGGAGACTGTCCGTCAGGTGCGTAAGCTGGTGGGAGCGGATACACATATCATGATCTTTTCCGCGTATGACTGGACGGAGATTGAGCAGGAGGCCAGGGAAGCGGGAGCGGATTCCTTTATCAGCAAGCCGCTGTTCCGCACCAAGCTGGCCATGCTGTTTGACAGCCTGGTGAATCACAGGGCGGAAAGGGATCGCGTCGAGGATCCGCTGCAGGCGCTGCAGAAGCTGCGTCTGGCCGGAAAGAGGGTTCTGCTTGCGGAGGATCAGGAGATCAATGCGGAGATTGCCAGAAATTTCCTTGAAACGGCGGGCCTTGAGGTGGAATGGGCGAAGGACGGAGCGGAGGCTGTGGAGATGATGGCCGCATCTTCGGATGGATATTACGCCATGGTCATTACAGATATTCAGATGCCGGTCATGGACGGCAGGAAAGCGGCGAAGACGATCCGGGCGCAGGAACGTTCCTACGCGCAGGAGATTCCCATTGTGGCGATGTCGGCCAATGCGTTTGCAGATGATGTTCAAAAGAGCAGAGCTGCAGGGATGAATGAACATATCGCCAAGCCAATCGATATCAAGACGCTGACGAAGGTGCTTGCGGAGTATCTCGCGTGAAAGAGCGATGCTATGGATGGACGATCATCCGCGCGGAGCCGGCAATAGGGGCTTTGCGTTCCGGATAACGATATAAAGCGGGCAGGAGGGAAAGTATTTCTCTCCTGCTTTGATTTAGCGAGCGTTTCAGGTTTACTCTGTTTCAGAAGACTGTGCCACAAGGTCATCAAGCTCCTGCTTAACCTGATCTACGGTGCTCATGATAATGGAGGCGGAGGCCGCAATCTCTTCGGTGGAGGCGGCAAGATTCTGTGTCCTTTCATTTACCGTGTTGATATTGGCGAGCAAATCTTTGCTTTCCTGGACGATGCGGAGTACAGCCTTGCGGATAGCTTCATTATTCCGCGAGGTTCCCTCCACGGTCTCGCGCGAGTCGGTAGCCAGGGAATTGATCTCCCCTGCGACAACGGCAAAGCCCTTGCCTGCTTCTCCGGCGCGGGCAGCCTCGATGCTCGCGTTGAGAGCCAGCAGGTTGGTCTGCGCGGCAATGCTGACAACCTTTGCGTTGCCATCCTCCAGCTCCTCCAGAGTATCCATGATATGGCGCATGGAGTCATTTAACTTCATGCAGAAGGTTCTCACATTGTCCATCTCGCAGGAAATGCCGGTGCTTTCCTCCGCGTTGCTGTTGTTGCCCTCCGCCATCTCGCTGATGGCAGCCTGCAGGGACTCGAAATGGCCGTTGACTGCATTGATGGTCGCATGGAGTGCGTCACGCTGGGAAGCCAGCCGTCCGCGTTCCTTCTGCACCATCTTCTCGGCGTTGGTTTTGGCGTTCTCGACCAGATCCTTCAGGTAGTGGACGCAGTTCTCCCTGTGGTTGAAGCCGTTGTAGATGGCTATGGCCATCTCGACACAGCTGTCATAGCCGCAGCAGGAGCAGTCGATATGGCGGGATTTCTCGGTCTTCTTGTGCATCTTGTTAAAGATTTTATCCAGCTCATTTTCAGTGGGCTTCTGGATGGGACAGCTTCTGGATCGGTCCGTATATTTTCTGAGGTAGTCATTCAGATCCAGCTTCGCGAACTGCTTGTTCAGCGCTTTCAATCTCTGTTCCGGTGACAGCTTCTTCGCCCATGCACCCTTTTTGCCATCTTTTTTTACTTCCTCCCTGATCCGGAGCAGATTGTAGAGGGCGTCATCGGTCCTGGAAATCTCGTTGTCGGTTGCAGTTCCGCAGATACACCCGTTCTCACAGTTCAGCGCGTCGATAAACAGGTACGGCGTCTGGCCGCCCTTGATGCGGTCTCTGTTATCCCGCAGAAAATGATACATCCGCTTTTCACCCTCAATCTGCCGGATGAAGACGCTTTCGCCGAGCAGCCAGTAGACATTCTCCTTCAGTCCGCCGGGGGTGGGATAGATGGATCCAAGTCCGTATTCCAGCTCATCTGAGTATGGCTTACCGCTGACACCGTGCTCTTTGGCATACTTCATCAGATGATCAAAGGTCACGTTGTAGGAGACATAGCCCTGGTTGTTGGGATCGACAATCTCCATCTTCTTGGCGATACAGGGGCTGATGAAGGCGAGCTTCTCCTTCACGCCCATTTCCTTTTTCGCGTAGATGGCCGCGCACATCATCGGGCTCTGTACCGGGAACAGCTTCGGCAGAAGCTCCGGCATATAGCGCTCGATATAGCCCACGACTGCGGGGCACGGCTGCGAGATGCCGCCCTCATATTTATATTTCTGAATATAGTTGATGTATCCCCAGGTGGTGATATCCGCGCCGAATGACACGCTGATAAACCGTTTGACACCGAGTTCCTTCAGGCCTCCGAGGATGTTCTCGTATTGTTCCGGGTAATTTGCTTTAAAGGCCGGTGCGATCAGAACCGAGATGGGCTCTCCCCTTTTCAGGTCTTCAAAAAAACGCTCCGTATCATCGCGAAATTCCCTCGCGCCATGTATGCAGACATCAAAGCAGGCGCCGCAGGCGATACACCTGTCCCCGTCTACCTCAATCCTTGATACGCCGTTTTCATTTGGCTGATCTGACACACAGGCTCCCATGCAGCTGCAGGCGTTGATGCACTTGTTGCAGCCCACGCAGCTATCATTGGTAAATACCAGTCCGTTTCCTAACTCTGCCATAGTTCAATCCTTCGTACCTTTCCAATCCGCCATTACGGATATAATTTTGTTGTATGTCCACGCCGCCTGCCGGCCTGCGCGGCCATTCTGTTCCTCTGAGCATGCCGTCTGCCTGTGACCTGTGCATCCATTGGCAAAATGCCGGTTCATGCAGGCTCGACTGTCGTTTTGTCCATATTACCATATCCGTTGATCAAAATCCATTCTTTTTTTTATTTTCCTCAGCTGATTATTTGACACTTTCAGCTGAACTGCATAAAGAGGAATATCGGG
>CAMHJT010000172.1 GCA_946185495.1 uncultured Clostridiaceae bacterium
CCTGCAATATGAACCCCGTCTATTCTAATTTCCTTCATCCTGTCTTCCTTCCTGTACTATCTTATCGTTCTTGCTTACCGCCAATATACACCTGTGACCTTCTGCCCAAAACACAGCTTCGCAAATATAATTTCCCACTGCCATTTTGCGTTCAGCCAGTATACGCTCCTCCCCTTGGACAAGAATACAACCAGCCGAACCATCCTACTGGACATGGATGCCCCATCTCAGCAGTCTCCCCCGCCGGATACCGGTATCAGGCTTCCTGTGATATACGCTGCCTTTTCAGACAGAAGAAACTCTGCCAGATACGCGACCTGAACCGGCTCAATCAAGCCAAAGGGCTGAAATTCCTCCACATTGGTGCTCGTATATCCCATCGCCTCTGCCGCCATGGGTGTATCCACAAAATTGGGAAGGATCGCGTTCACCCGGATCCTGCGCCCGGCAAATTCCTTTGCCATGACCCTGACCGCAGCGTTCAGACCTGCCTTAGATACGGAATACGTACACATTCCTTTCCCGCACTGCAGGGATGCCATGGAAGACAGCGCCACGATGCTTCCGCCATCCACCGAATACTTCTTCCTGGAAAAATATTTCCCCAACTCGATAAAGGCATTGCAATTCACATTCATGACTGCCTGCATGTCGTTGAGGTCGTTGGAACGGACAGGCGTATCCCGATTGAGCCCCGCGCAGTGAACCATTCCGTACAGCTTTCCAAAATGCCCTGCCGCCTGCATAAATACAGACTCTATCCCTGCCAGCTCCTCCAGATCATACCGGATTGTCAGGAGCCTGTCCCCATATGCCTCTTTCAATTCCTCCAGCTTCTCCAGATGCCTTCCGACGCCTGCCACGCCATACCCCTGCTCCAGCAGATACCGCGCTGTACACAGGCCGATCCCAGAGGACGCACCGGTAATCAATATCACCTTCTGCATGCCTATAATGCCTCCAGATAATCACAGATATCCTGCACCGTCACAAACTGCTTGATCTCCTCAGTGGTCAGTTTTTTCTGATAAAGCCTTCTCACCTCTCCCATCAGCCCGAGCATGCTGAGGGATTCCCACTCCTCAAGATCCTCCAGAACCGTTTCCGGCGTGAGCGTCCCCTCATCCACATCCATGATTTCTTCTAATAACGCGATTTTTTCCTCTAATGTCATTTTCATATTGTTCTCCTCTAATTACGCCAGTTATTATCTGACTTGATCCAGCCGGATGCCAACATCTCATTTCCTTCCAAAACACGAGCGAAAACGGTATCCGGCTCCGCTAAACGCGCTTGACATGATCTCACGGATTCCGGTCGGATACCGGTACCGCATTGTTCGGCCGGTCCTGATCCCCAAATCCCGTAAATACATGAATCCCCTCTTTATGCGCCGCATTAAAATAAATATCAACATTTCTTCTCTCGAACGGCTGAAAATACAGCGGGATTACGTTGGTGTCATCCTCATCCAGTCTGGTAAAACCTGCCCTGCGAAGAATATCTTCCTCTATGCCATAACAGTAAAAATCTATATATTCATAGCCGCCCTCTTTCAGCAGTTCACGAAATGCAAGGCCGGCTCCCCCAAGAAGCGGATCTTCTCCGACATAATCCACAAGCTTCAGCAGGCAGGCTCCCTCACAACGGATCTCCCGCGCAAACAGGATTCCCCGGCATTCCCCATCCCGTTCCAGCCCATACGCCTGATAGCTGTAATATGGGTGATGAAAGTACCTGTGAACCAGATATTCCTTAGACCGGTACGGATTACATGCCGCAAGCACTTCCTCCATGCCTGCGTCGCTCTCCAGATCCGGCTCGGTCAGGCGGACAAGCCAGACCTCATCCTCCCTGTGACCAGAATCTGTCATCTCAGGCCTGTGACAGATCTTCGCGATCACATAATCATCCCTGTCTGCAAGCATATAATAATGCTCCAGCTTCCCGATCCTATGCGGTTCCAGCTGCATGATAGCTCTTGCATACCTGCTGTTGACTCCCGGCGAGATCTCATTGGAAATGCCGTGTAATTCCCAGCATTTATCCGCCATTTCTCCTGCCAGCATTCTCTTCTCCGGATTTTTCTGAGACATCATCATCATCATGGACACGTTGGGATGTTCCCCGTATGACATAGGCATAAATCCGACAGCCCCGTAGATCGTCCGTTCCGGATCATCGTCCTCCGCGATCATATAGTAGACCTCCCCATTCCGCACATGCTGGAATTCGAACATGGTTCGGTCATTTCCCATAATATGCCCCTTTTTCCATCGTGAATCGATGAACTCCATGATACGAGGGATATCCTCATACTCTGCCTGACGAATTGTGATCATAGCGCCTCCTTATCCCATTCTTTTTTACATCACCTGTACATACCTCGACATCGCCCCGATCATGTCATACCCGTCCCAGAAAAACGTAAGATCCATGGTATGACCCATCCTGACGATCCGGTCCACGCCGCGCACGCCGTATTCCTCCACAACCCTGCGGATCTGCTCCGGATCCACGCCCAGATAGGAGATCGTCTGGCAGGATTTTCCAAGCACCGGAACCAGCTCGCTGAGATCTCCCGCGATATATTCAAAGAAGTAGCCGCCGCCCATCTTATAATCCATCAGGTCCCCGGTTAAGGCTTCTACCTGTGTCCGGACCAGCACATTGTCCTCCGCGATCCTCCTTGCGCCCTCATGCGCCGCCGCATACTCCATGAACATATGGAGCTTGTCCACCGCAAGGATCGGCGCCATCTCATATTCCTCCGCAAGCTTCGCGGAAAGCGCGGAAAAGAATCTCTCCCTCGCCTCCTGTACCGCTTCTCCCATCCACACGACAAGCCGCGGAGAACTGCAGGCATTCTGATCCGTAAAATAAGTGTCGATATAGAACAGATCTGCTGTCTTTTCCGCATCCTCCTTCAGGTAGGCGTCCGCATTAATGACCGCGATGGAATGCCTGTCAGGGAACGCCATCTCTATGGCCCTGGGCGGCAGCGGTGACTGCCGCAGCTCCGACAGGGTGCGGTTCCCTCCCCACACGATCCGGATATCGCAGATACGGCTGAGGAAATCATTGATCCTCCTGTCATGCGCATAGCGGAGAATGATCAGATATCCCGCCATCTCCGGGTACGATTCCTCTATGATGGCTCGGATTGCCCCGCAGATCAGGTCCACCTGCGGAAACTGCTTATTGGACACGCGGACGACGCAGGCATTTCCCGCCAGCAGGGCAGAGGTAAAGGACACGGCAAAATTCACCGCCACATTGGACGGCGCGATATGGAACGCCACCCCCCTGCCATATTTTTTCGTATCCGCGAAACGCTCCTGTTCCCTGGCAAGAGACTGCCTGCGGATCCAGAAGGCATAGGCCGTCACATCCGAATACGCCTTTACCGCCGGATCCTTCATCAGCCTTTTGGACAGTGCCCCTAAAAATCCAACAACCCTTTCATCAAAAACCGTTCTGGCCGGAACCCTGTCCACGCCCAGAAGAAGCTCCTCATTTCCCACCAGATACTGTATGGAATCCAGCTCCGGATGCTCCTGTTTCATACTGCTGTACATCTCTTCTCTCCTCTATATTTGTTCATTACCGCATCTGATTACCTACATCTCAGAACCATATTCCTTTTTGCATAAAACAGATTCTGCCTTTTTTCTATTTTTTTCAGACATCGTGTCATCCCAATACCCATGATAACGATTATCATAGTGACACCGAAATGAATAATATTTCCCATTTCTTTTCGCTACCAGATGCGTATAATCCCGATCAACCGGAACTGCAGTTTGGAGCAGCTTCTGCGCCTCTTCATCAGAAAGATCCATCTCTGTCCCCCACCCGTAATTCACTTTATGTTTGGGATTCTGTTCATAAATTCTGATTCCAAGCTGTTTCTTATGTATTTCTAAATGATCCTGTGTGGAAATATGGTTTATCTCCACCTGTCTATTCTCAGTACCCGTCTCGTAGTTTCCAATTATTTTTTCTTTATTCCATATTTTATCTATTAGTATGCTAAACAGAAATGCCCTGTTTCGAACTGCCCATGCGCATTGCGACGATTTCTTCTCATTTATTGTAAATACATCCTGTGATAATTCTATCTTTTTATAATTTACAAACAAGGTCTTTAGCAATTGTTTTTCGTTTGCGCTTATAAGATCATTCGCCTCATTAAGCAATTGTCCAAAATGATAACCCGGGGACAATTCCATGTCGCGTAAAACATTGCTTGCAGATGACAGCCTGACAAATTCTGTCTCCTTTTTCAGGCGCATTAAAATCCGAATGCTTTCCTTTATTTGCGCAATCGCTTCGTACTTGTCACGAAACTGATAATAAACTATCATATCATTTGTAACAATTTCCAAACTCATTCCTCCCAATAGTTTGTTAAAATAAATCTGTCAGCGCCTTATCCCATTCATCAAAAAAACCATCCGGCCAGATATTGATATTTCCATCCCGGTCAATCTGTGGCTGATATACATTTACATGATATCCTTTTCCAATATTCTCCCTTGTAAAGAAGAATGTTTTCACTGTATCCGGATCCTTGATCACTCCACTTTTAATCCCCAGACGGATTCCATTCAATATATGATCACTATGCGTTTCCACCACGATCTGAGCTCCTGTCGACGCAGCACGAAGTATCAGCTCACCAATCAGCCTCTGTGCTTTAGGATGCAGATGAGCCTCTGGATTTTCAATAATAATGATATCATCTTTTCCAGCTTTTAACAAGGCAACCAATACCGGCAAAACATATGTTATGCCAAATCCAACATTGACTGCTCTATGCGGAGCACTCATCCGATTCTCACTATGTTCCTGAAACCGCATGCTGACAGCATCAGCCTCCGTAAGCATCGCAATATTCAGCTTAAATCCATCAAACAGCTTATCCAGCCACTCATTCACCTGATATAGCAGATAATTCTGTCCTTCCTCCGCTGCGCGGAGTCGCGAATCAACTAGCATCTCAAAACCGTTTTTTTCCAGAAAACTCAGGGTATTTTCTCCCCTCTTTCCCAACGTTTTGTCAAAACTGATTGCCGAAAAAGTATTTTGCGGAACTATCCTCTCCGCAGATATATATTCAAATGAATGATTGAACAAATTCAAGCTGTCAATTTCATTTTGAGGTGTAACCACACAATTTGATTTTAATATATAAAGCTGCCTATAAAATACCTATATTGAGGCAGT
>CAMHJT010000173.1 GCA_946185495.1 uncultured Clostridiaceae bacterium
AGAGTTTTGATTCACAACGAAGGGATATTTGCGAACGCCGGTCCTTGGTGAGCCGGCGAAGGAGGCGAACCTAGTACCGCTGCGTGAGCAACTAAGCGAAAGCGTGCCCGAAGTGTGAACAAAACTCTCCCGGAAACCGTCCGGTTATCCAATGAAAAGTATGATCCTGAAGAACCTACCCTTTCTCCACTACAGATTTCCCCCTCCATTTTCCGCTCTTCCATCTTCCCATCACGATAAATCCCCTGATGCACTCATCCGCGGCCGTTCCCATAAACACGCCGGCCACGCCGAGCCCAAGCGCGATGCCTGCCGCGTAACCCACCGTGATGCCGATTCCCCACATCGTTCCAAATCCTACGAAAAGCGGAAACAGATAGTCACCGGAAGCCTTCAGGCTGTACACAAAAGTAATATTCAGGCATCTCCCGACCTCGATCGCCACATCCACCAGCATCACCCAGTAGGCGATACGGATAATGTTTTCATTTTCCGTGAAAAACCGCAGGGTATAGGGCGAAAGCTGCCAGTTGACCACGGCAAGCCCGACCGCCACCGGCATGGAGAGCTTCAGGGAGGCCCACACCCTCCGGTAAGCGCCGTCTTCATTGCCCGCCCCTACCAGATGGCCCGTCACGATCTGTGTGGAGGTTGCTACCGCAGCGGAAAAAATGTACGCGAAGGCAATCAGGGAATTGCAGTACACCCTGGCGTTAACCGCGTCATTTCCGAGACGGTTGACAAAAGAGAGCAGGATTACCTGATAGAAATTATAGGACATGCTCTCCCCCGCGGAGGGCAGCCCGATCCGGATCATCTTTCGCAGCATTTTTATCGGAAATGGCTTTAACAGCTGCAAGGACAGCCTGCCAATCCGGAACCGGTAAAAAGCCGCCACCACAATGCAAAGCGCGAACACCCTGGAAACCACAGTCGAAATCGCAACGCCGGTCACTCCAAGCTCCAGCCCCTTCAGCGGCCCATAGAGCACCAGATAATTCCCGCCGATATTGGTAAGATTCATGATAAGGGACACTACCATCCCGATCTTCACATGCCCGTTGCACCAAAGGATCTGGATCACTACATCATAGCAGGCCTGCAAAAACAAAAAACCGCCCACCAGATCAATGTATCTCAGCGTATCTGCCATCATGTCTGCCGGCACGCCAACCAACCGCATGCAGGGCTGCTTCACCGCCACCAGCAGGACGCTCAGGAAAAGGCCGAACACCAGATTGACTACGACCACCAACGTATAGATCTGGTTCATCCTGTCATATTTTTTCGCGCCAAGGTACTGGGCCACCACCACAGAGGTCGCCGTACAAATAATCCCGAACATCATCACCAGAAGGCTCATGATCTGGTTCGCGTTACCGACCGCGCCCACCGCGTTTTCCGCGTAATGGCTCAGCATCAGCGTATCCACATTCTGCAGCAGAATGCCCAGAAACATTTCAAGAAACATCGGGCCAGCCAGGCTTAAAATTGGCGTCTCTTCTGTCATTTCCCCTGTGTTCTTCTTCATATATGCATTTCCTCCCTGTTTTGCGCTGACCTTCCACGCAATAGGCACTGCTTTTTCATTTTGCCAGCAGCCATATTTTCCTCTTTAATAGATCGACAGTATCTTCGTGATGGTCTCCAGCATCTTATGAATATCGATCGGCTTGGAGATATGCCCGTTCATGCCTGCCTCATGGGCAGTCCGGATGTCCTCGTCAAAAGCGTTGGCCGTCATCGCGATGATCGGCAGGTGCGCCAGGTCAAAATCCTCCAGCGCCCGGATCTGCCTGGTCGCCTCATACCCGTCTATTCCAGGCATTTGGATGTCCATCAGCACAAGGTTATAATACCCGGCTTCCGACCCGCGCACCTTATCCACCGCTTCCTCCCCGTTGACCGCCTCCTCCAGGCGGAAGCCATTGGAAAGCAGGATTTCCTTGGCGATCTCCCTGTTGATCATGTTGTCATCCACCAGCAAAATGCGTTTTCCCTTCATGCTCTTCAACTGAAGCTCCGCCTTTTCTTTGTCCCCGCTCTCCATCTCCTCCGGCTGAAGCTTAAACTGCACACGGATGATAAATTCCGTCCCCTTGTCCTTTTCCGAGATCACCTCTATCGTCCCATGCATCTCCTCAATAATATTCCGCGCAATGGCCATTCCCAGCCCGGTTCCCTGCAGGCCGCTGTCCGTAGATGTGCGCTCCTGTTCAAAGGCCTCGAACACCTTGTCCTGAAACGCATCCTCCATGCCGATTCCGGTATCCTTCACGCGGATCTCATAGGCCGCATAGCCTTTTTTTTCCGCCCTGGTCTGCAGCACCCGGACCTTCACGCTTCCGCCCTCCGGCGTAAATTTATGCGCGTTGCTGAGCAGATTGAGCAGCACCCGCTCCAGATGACTCTGGTCGCTGTAAATTCGTGTATCCTTCACATCCGAGGTATCCACTGAAAACTTCAGCTGCTTTTCCGCCATCTGGTACGAAAACATATCGCAGATCTTGTGAACCGACTCCAGAATGTCGCACTCCGTCTCCTTCAATTCCATCTTTCCGTTCTCGATCTGATCCATCTCCAGCACATCATTGATCACTGAGATCAGATGATTGCTGGAATAATGAATCTTGGCAAGGCAGTCCTGCATCTTCGTCGTGTTGTTGCCGCACTGTACGCCCAGATTCGTAAAGCCGATGATGGCGTTCATCGGGGTACGGATATCATGCGCCATATTGGATAAAAAACGGCTCTTGGCCTTGTTGCCCTCCTCAGCCTGTCGTTTTTCCTGCTCAAGCTGTTCCATTTCAGCTCTCGTGGAAATATAGAACAGAAAGGCCGCATACACGCCTGCCAGAATCAGCACAAGCAGCACTATGATAATGGCCATCAGAAATCCTGTCTTCATCGGACTGTGAAGCGCTGATGTCACCAGCCACATGACAAGTCCATAAAAGACCAGTAATACAAACAATCCGCCTACAGCTACGGAATGCCTGACAGGCAGCCTGCCACTCACTTCGTTTTTCCTTTGTTTTTCCATTCCATATCCTCCTTCACATCCCGGACAGCCCTTTTTTCCTCAGATATCTCCAGTAAACCAAAAATCCCGCCGCGCTCCAGAATGCCAGCAGCAGATATCCCTCCGGCTTGATCAGGCTGATGGAAAACTTATTCGGCACCAGGCACAAAATTAAAAATACGACAGAAGAAACCATTCCTAGCATGCCGCAGGATTTCACCATGCCGTTCTCCTCTGCCTTCGCGCATCGGTAAGCCGCGGCAGACGTATACCCGAATCCGATGACTGCCCCGACCGACGCGTAATCCACGATCCAGTCAATCAACGCATGCCCCAGAAAAACCGAAAGCATGGAGACTGCCATCACGCAAAGCACCGCGTTTTCAGGCACCTGCTCCTGTCCCAGCCTGGCCAGTCTGCCCGGCAGCATTCCCTCTCTTGCCATCGCGTAAATGATCCTTGCTGATACAATGTAAAATCCGAGGATCCCGGTCATGATAGCCGCTATAGCCGCAAGTCCGAGAAGAACCAGTCCGATCCTGCCAAGCCTGGCATACACGCAGAAGAACACCGGAAGCGTGCTGATCCCCTCAAGCTGGTCCATCCTCCCGATATAATCGATCCAATTGCCATACTCCGACGGAACCCCCTCCGATACGATCAGTGTAAAAAGCAGAAAGATCAGCACGCCCGGAAGTAGCACGCAGGCCAGCACAGCAGGCAGCTTCTTATTGGAAAACCAGTATTCCTCAGAGGTATTTACAACCGTCTCAAATCCGACAAACGCGAAGGGCATCAGAGCCGCAGCTCCCATGACCTGAAGCGCCGGGAACTTCTCCGAGATAAACGCCGGCTGAAGCTTCGGGGGCTGCATTCCCATGCGGATCCACAGCCACACAGAAACAATGCCTACGCTGAGCACCAGAAGAAACGCCAGGAATGACTGGATCTGACCGCACACCCGTATGCTCCGCATGCTTAAAAAACCAAAGACCAGAAGCAGGATCATCGCCAGAACGACTTCTGACAGATACACCCGCGATTCCCCCACCGCATATGATACGCCCACCTCAAACAGGCTGCTGTAAATGGTTCTGCCCAGCATGGCACAGGCTGCCGCATTGAGCGGGATGATCATGATATACGCAAGGCTCAGAAACCATGCGCAAAAAAAAGCATGCCCCTTTCCGAAGCATTTCTCCGCAAACAGGAACACGCCTCCCGCCCCCGGATATTGCCGGACCATATACTGATAATTCACCGCCAGCACCACAGCAAGCACCGCCGCGATCAGAATCGCGATCACGGTTCCCTTTGGCCCCGCAGTCGGCAAGAGCCTTGTGCCCGGAATGAGAAAAGCACCGCTGCTGACCATGCAGCCAAAGGCCAGCGCCCATACATTGACGGCGGACAGATTCCTTTTCAAACCAACCTCATACTCTGTCTGTTTTTCCATCTTCCTCTCCTCTAAATACGCCGATACCGGTAATCCTTCAAAAGCACAGATCATGTCTGTATCCATTTTTCCCGGATCTTTTATTCTTCATGTATGCCCGGCCAGATGCCGTATTTTCCACCCGACATGTGAGCCAGACAGGACCGGTTCACTCATAACACAAGGGGATCCTGCCTGCCACAGAATCCCCTCCCTGTGCTTTCTTTCGTGATAACTACGCTGCGTCTGCAAGGATAACAGCCAATCTCCCTGTGCTTATCCTCCACGAAGAGCAGCTGCTCCCCCTGCGTCATCGTTCCCGATAGCTGAGCTGTCCTACATCGAAAGCAGCTTCTCTCTCTGCGCCTTCATCTCCTGATACATGGAGAGATAATCCGCATCCGTTTTTGTACGGAGCAGCTCCGTCATCTCGCTGACCGGCTCATAGATCGGCGTAAGCGCCAGATTCCCCAAAACCCCTTTTAACGCATGCGCCATCTCAAATGCGGCATCCATATTTTTCTCAGCAAGCGCTGTGCCAAGCGTCTCAAACCGTTCGTCTGCCAGACCCATGCTGACCATTCTCAGATAAAACTGTTCGTTGTTCATACACCTTGTCAGACCCTCATCAATATCCGCGCCAAATTCCCTCAGCATCTCTATCGTCATCTGTTCTCCCTCTCTTTCTCTATGAGACGGCCAAATTCCTCAGGCGGAACCGGCCTTGAAA
>CAMHJT010000174.1 GCA_946185495.1 uncultured Clostridiaceae bacterium
CCCCTCGATCTCCCCGATTATGGTCAGCAGGTGGATCCGGTAGCCATACTCGTTTCCGGTAAGCTCCGCCTGCCCGTCTCCTCCTGCCTCATTCGCTGCGCCCGCGTTTTCCTGTTCCTCCATTTGCCTGCCTCCGTCTCTGATCTTTCATTCCCGCTGCTTTTTTCTGGTTACATGACGGTTCCTCCCTCATGACGGCGCATTTTCACCGCTTCTATCTCTCTTTCCGGCTGTCCGGCGAAAAACATATGCCCGGCGCAATGCCCTGATCCGCATTTTTAAGTCTCACTGCTGCCAAGCCCCGGATATAGAAAAAAGAGGGAGAACCATGTCCTCCCTCTTAGTATTCCGTGTTTTACAGCGGTTTATTCAGTAATGATCTCCTTCAGGCTCAGGCTGATTTTGCCCATGCGGTCAACATCCAGCACCTTCACCCTTACCTTGTCTCCAATATTCACCACGTCCTCCACCTTGGCAACGCGTGACTTGGAAAGCTTGGAAATATGGATCAGTCCATCCTTGTTCGGGGAAAGCTCCACGAACGCGCCAAAGTTCATGATCCTGACCACCTTGCCCTCATAGGTCTCTCCTACCTCGATCGGATCCACAATGGAATGAATGATCTGCAGTGCCCTGTCAATACCCTTCTGCTCTACGCCGCAGATAAATACAGTGCCCTCGTCATCAATATCGATCTTCACGCCTGTCTCCTCGATAATGGCGTTGATGGTCTTGCCCCGCTGGCCAATGACCTCTCCGATCTTCTCCGGATCGATCTTCATCTGGCAGATCTTCGGTGCCAGCTCGCTGACATGGTCACGCGGAGCAGGGATTGCCTTGGACATTACCTCGTCCATGATATAAAGCCTTGCCTCCCTGGTTCTGCGGATCGCCTCCTCCACGATGGGGCGTGTCAGTCCATGGATCTTGATATCCATCTGGATCGCCGTGATGCCTTCCCTGGTTCCGGTCACCTTGAAATCCATATCCCCGAAGAAATCCTCCAGTCCCTGGATATCTGTCAGCACGATATAATCATCATCTGTCTCACCTGTCACAAGGCCGCAGGAAATACCCGCAACCATCTTCTTGATCGGAACGCCTGCCGCCATCAGGGACATACAGGACGCACAGGTAGACGCCATGGAGGTAGAGCCGTTGGATTCAAAGGTCTCCGATACCGTACGGATCGCGTAAGGGAACTCCTCCTCTGACGGCAGAACCGGAACCAGCGCGCGTTCAGCCAGGGCGCCATGTCCGATCTCCCTTCTTCCCGGTCCCCTTGAAGGCTTTGTCTCGCCTACGGAATAGGACGGGAAATTGTAGTGGTGGATATATCTCTTGGAGGTCTCCAGCAGGTTCAGCCCGTCAATCCTCTGTGCCTCGGAAAGCGGCGCAAGGGTTGTCACATTACAGATCTGTGTCTGTCCTCTGGTGAACATTGCGGAGCCATGCACACGCGGAATGATATCCACCTCAGCGGCCAGCGGTCGGATCTCGTTGATCTTCCTTCCATCCGGCCTCTTCTGATCCTTCAGGATCATCTTACGCACAGTCTTCTTCTCGTACTGGTAGATTGCCTCGCCAAGTACCGCAAGCCACTCCTCGTTGTCCTGGAACGCCTCCTCCAGACGATCCGTGATCTGGCGGATATTCTCCTCTCTCGCCTGCTTTTCATCGGTAAATACCGCCTCTTCCATCTCCTCCGGCGGTATCAGCTCCTTAATCGCCGCGAAAAGCTCCTCCGGAACCGCACAGCTCGTATAAGAGTGCTTCGGCTTGCCGCATTCCGCAACAATCTCATTGATAAACGCGATCACCTTCTGGTTGATCTCATGCGCCGCGTAGATTGCTTCGATCATCTTGTCCTCCGGCACCTCATTGGCGCCTGCCTCGATCATGATCACCTTCTCCGCGGTAGAGGCTACGGTCAGCTTCAGGTCTGAAACTGCATTCTGCGCCTCATTCGGGTTAAATACAAACTCGCCGTCAATCATTCCCACCTGTGTTGTCGCGCAGGGACCATCAAACGGAATATCAGAGATCGCAGTCGCGATCGCCGATCCAAGCATAGCAGTCAGCTCCGGTGAACACTCCGGATCCACCGACATCACCAGATTGTTCAGGGTTACGTCATTCCGGTAATCCTTCGGGAACAGCGGCCGCATCGGACGGTCAATCACGCGGGAGGTCAGGATCGCATTCTCACTGGCCTTGCCCTCACGCTTGTTAAAGCCTCCAGGAATCTTGCCGACTGAATATAATTTTTCCTCATATTCCACGCTCAGCGGGAAGAAATCAATGCCCTCCCTCGGCTTGTCAGACGCGGTTGCCGTAGACAGCACCACCGTATCTCCATAGTGCATGAATGCCGCGCCATTTGCCTGCGCCGCTACCCGGCCAATATCCACGCGCAGGGTTCTGCCAGCCAGTTCCATCTCAAATTTCTTGTACATATCTTCTCTCCTTTGATATAATCTTCTCACGCCCCGGATCCATCCGCGCCATTGCGCTATACGGAAACCGGTTCTGAGAGCGCTTGGGGTAAGGGACCGAAACAACTGATCTGCCTGCAGAAATCCTGTGAGCCTGCGGGTACATCAGAAGTCCCGGTTACACCTTATCACAACGCAATATAGTATAACACATTTTTTCCCATTTGAAAAGCAAAAAAACCGTCCCTGTCCCTCTATATCCTGCGATAGTGGGGGGACAGAAACGGTCAGATGGCTCATTTCCTTATTTTCTAAGGCCTAAGCTCTCGATCAGTGTTCTGTAACGGTCAATGTCCACCTTCTTCAGATAAGCCAGCATATTTCTTCTCTGGCCTACCAGCTTCAGAAGACCTCTTCTGGAATGATGATCCTTCGGATGTGCCTCGAAATGACTCTGAAGATCAACAATCCTGGCTGTCAGCAATGCGATCTGAACCTCCGGTGAACCGGTATCGTTCGCGCCGCGTCCGTACTTCTCAATGATTTCCTTCTTCTGCTCTGTTGTTACCATCTTATAATCCTCCTTCTGATAAATAAAATCGCCTGTCACCCGGACGCAGGTCGGAGTGTCCAGCATCAGAGTAACGGGTTCGCGAATACTATATCATAATTGCCACGGTTTGTAAACCAGTTTTTTATCATCCGGATTACGATCGGTAAAACTTCATGATTCCGTCCACAGTGGCGGTCATATTAAGCAGCAGCGCATCCACGATGGCCAGGGCGGCCATGGCCTCTACCACGACAACCGCCCTTGGCACGATCACGGGATCATGCCGCCCTTTGATAGTCAGCTCAAGCTCCTCCCTGCCCTTCGTCACCGTATGCTGCGGCTTGAAGATCGACGGCGTAGGCTTAAACACCGCCCGGAGTATGACAGGGGAGCCGTCGCTCATGCCGCCCATGATTCCGCCCGCATGGTTAGAGGATTTGACCACCCTTCCGTCCTCATCCATCCGGAATCCGTCATTTGCCGCGGATCCCGTCATCCTGCCGACCCGGACGCCATCCCCGATCTCCACCGCCTTGACCGCCCCGATGGACATCAGCGCTTTGGCAAGATTCGCATCCAGCTTTTCAAATACAGTATCTCCAATTCCCGCGGGAAGCCCGGTGATCACTGTCTCCACACAGCCACCCACAGAATCGTGCTCCTCCCGCATCTGCCTGATATGGTCCGCCGCCCGCTCCGCGGCCTCCCTGTCAGGCATATACAGCGGATTCCGCAATATCTCCTCTTCGTCAAAGCTGTCATCTCGAATCGTTATATCCCCGATGGATCTGGTATAGGTCAGAAAACGGATTCCAAACTGGCCCAGCAGCTTCACCGCGACAGCGCCGGCCGCGACCCTCGCAAGCGTCTCCCTGCCCGAAGACCGTCCTCCTCCCCGGTAATCCCTGAAGCCATACTTTGCGTCAAATGTATAGTCGGCATGTCCCGGCCGGTAGCACTCCGCCAGCTCCCCGTAATCAGACGACCGCTGCGACCGGTTATACACCAGCATGGAGATTGGCGTTCCCGTTGTCTTTCCCTCAAATACGCCAGACAGGATCTCCACCCTGTCCTCTTCCGTCCTGGGCGTTGAAAACTCAGACTGCCCCGGCCTCCTTCTGTCCAGAAAGGGCTGGATATCCGTCTCATCCAGCGGAAGCCCCGCCGGGCATCCGTCTATTACCACGCCAAGCGCCTTGCCATGGGATTCCCCCCAGGTGGTGATCCGAAATATTGTGCCAAAAGATGAACCTGCCATGCTCTCCTCCTCATAGAACGTTAGATTTTATATAACAAGTAAGCAGGTCTGCGCATTCACTGCGCAGACCGTGCCAAAACTGTATATTTTGCCGTACATTTTTATCTGCCCTTATCGGGATTGGATCACGATCGCCGTCCAGTACTCGCAGCCGATCTCGTCCACATATCTTCCGATCCCGATGCTGTCCGCTTTCTCCTGCAGGAGTATGCTGCTGTTCGTGTCCGCAAGCCAGTCAGACGCCACTGAAATCCCCGCCTTGGGCCTGCCCCACAAAATACACTCCCCGCTCCAGAAAGCCGAGACCGGATGATCCTTTGCCAGCACCGTACTGTACTGCGTGCCATCCGGACGAATGTGATCCGCCCTCTGTGCCAGCTCCTTTGCCCTCAGCCCGGCCGCATCATGCAGTCCGGAATACCCATAGTAGGACAGCGGCGTATATCCCATCAGCATTCTGCGGACATTGACAAACTTGACCAGCTTCTCCTCCTCCGTTCCCGTATACTGCAGGGTTCCATTGCTGGTAAAATAATAGGTCATATTTCCAAGCACGATATTGGCGCCGGCCACCCGCCTGCCCTCACCGTCAAAATAATAAATGTTCTGCCTGATCGAACGGATCCCTGTCTGAACAACGCCCTGGTCATTCAGATAGTAATACTGGTTCTTATACTTCATCCAGCCCGTGACCAGCACACCCTTATTGCTGAAATAATATTTTTTCTTCTGAATCGTATAGAAGCCCGTCACCCGGACGCCTTTTTTATTCAGATAATACCTCTTGCCGTTGTAGGTAAGCCACCCTGTCTTCCGGTAGCCGTTCTTGTCAAAATAATAGTATTTTCCCTTAATCTTCACCCACTGGCTCCTATAATATTTCGTTCCGGAGGCGTTCTTTGTATAACGGTATCCCTTGCTGCTCTTCACCCAGCGT
>CAMHJT010000175.1 GCA_946185495.1 uncultured Clostridiaceae bacterium
CTCCCGCCGCTCCCGATCCCGCGGACGCCAACAAGATGCTTTCTCCTGACGAGATCGCCGCCTTGTTCGCAGCTTCCGCTCCGGCCGAGCCTGAGCCTGAACCCGAACCGGCTCCCGCCGCTCCCGATCCCGCGGACGCCAACAAGATGCTTTCTCCTGACGAGATTGCCGCTTTGTTTGCGGCTATGGGCTAATGGTAATAACAGGCAGGAAAAAAACTCAGAAAATTGTGAAAAATAATTGAAAATTGCAAAGATTATGGTATAATGACTTTGTGCATGACGGCGACAGGTGGTTGCCTAACCACCTGCCGCCCATATTATTTTATAAGGAGGATTCCAATATGAAAAAGAAGTTCAAGCAGTGCCTCGCACTTGCGCTTGCCGCGGCAACGATCACCGGAAGCCTGGCTATTCCCGCCACTCCCGTTTCCGCAGCAAACCAGAAAGTATGCATCGTGACACAAGATACTGACGACAGCGGCTATACCACCAAGTATAGCTACAACAAGAATGGTTTTATCACCAAGAAGGTCATAACCTATTCCAACAAGTCCTCATCATCGGACCACACCTACAAAGCTACGACATCTTATAGCTACAACAAGAAGAACCGGATCGCTTCTTCAACCTATTCCAGCACCTCAACGGATGTGAACTATGAGACAGACGATGATGGCAATATCAAGACCGGCGGCAAGACCACAAAGAGCAACAGCACCAACAGCAACTCCACGAAATATACCTACAACAAAAAGGGACTCCTGACACAAAAGGTCACAACCTCCTACAGCACAGATATCCCTGAAAACAGCAATGAGACAGATACGGACAACGAGTATACCTACTGGAACGGCACTGAATCTGTGACTGGTACAGCCACCAGAACAAGAAACACAACCTATCAGTCTAAGGGCAAGGGCTCATATACAAAGACCTATACGTACACCTACACCCGTCCCATCTATGACTATGAGACCAAAACAGTTGTAAACTCTGTCAGCACTTCCACAACTGTTGCTGAGATTACCTCCCAGACCGTGGCCACCACCAAGTACACCTATGACAAGAAAAAGCGTGTGAAGTCCGCTGTCACGGATACGGTTCGTACCACAACCAACAAGGAGACAAGAACCTCCTCTTACACCAAGGGCACAGTGACCACACCAGATGACAAGGATGAAGATACGAGCATCACTACCAACACTTCCCGCACAACTGACAAGTATACCTACAACAAAAAAGGCAAGGTTTCGAAGGTTATAAGCGTGTCCGAGCCGGATTACGCGAGAAGCGAGGAGTATGACAAAAAGACAACTTATTCCGACAACACCGTCTATAGCAACAACCGGAAGACAACCTACGCGAACAACAAGAAGACCATCGTGTCCTCTACCGTCAACTCTGACGGTTCTGTGACTACCAACACCAAAGAGGTTTCCTATCCTGCCAACAAATATATCTACACCACAAACTACACGTATGACAAGAACGGCAATGTGAAATCTACCAAGGCTTCTACCGTTAGTGAGAACAACAGGAAGTATACCTACACCACAGATACAGACGGAAACCGCACGACTGCCTACAACAAGCTTCCGGACGGTTCCACCGACTATGACTCGCCGATATACACCAGCAAGAAGACCACGAGCAAACATTCCTCAACCTATGAGACCGAGCTCAAGGCCAACACAGACCGCCTGACTAAGGAGCTTATCATGTCTACTCCTTCTTTGACCGGCAGAGAGAAAAATAACTCTTACTACATGAGCCGTACAGTTTATAAGGTAGCATTAAAGAGCGTTTCCTCCAAGGTCGCAAAGGATGTTGAAAAACAGCAGTGGATTCTTCAGAACGGCCGCCTGAACGGTGAAATGGGATTATAATCCTGTAACTCAGACCTGTTTGAACAGTTACAACATCCAGTAGATTTTTCAAACTGAATATCGTTTGGAGAGGAATCCGATTTCTCTTGTCTGACAAAAAAACCGCTGGAAAGTATTTCTTTCCAGCGGTTTTTTTCCCTTTTTGCGCACAGCGCTCAATTTGCCACCACCATCTTAGCCGCAAGGGCCAGCTTATTCAAAAACGGTAGAAAATCCTGCTCCATACAGTCAGCGATCTTTTTATTATCCTTGCTGTTCAAGGACGCGCCCAGATTTTTCACCGCCTGAATCATCGCCTTTTTATCAATATAATTGCTCTTTTCCCGCAGCAGGGACGCGCACTGGTTATACACCTCAATCTCCCAGTTGATCCCCTTGATGATCTCCGCCAGGAATTCCTGCGTATCCGGTTTTCCTGCACCGCGGAGCTCTACAATAATCTCCTGCACCGCCGGAATCAGATTTTCGCTGTACGAGATCAATTCCCGCAGCACGTCATACTGAAGCCGTTCCCTGTCTTCCATTGTGACAATCCCACCCTTCTAAATCTATTCACTCCAGGTGAAAGATCCGCTTCATCACCGGATCCTCCCGTAAGATCCGCTTCGCTTTCTCCCGGTACTGCTCCTCATGCAGATAGGTATGCCTGTGAGGCTTGATAGATGGCGCCATATCGATCGCCTTCTCGTAGTCAGAGACATCAAGCTTCAGGGTTTCCACATAATCCCAGAATCCCGTATCCGTAAAGATCGTATTGACCCGCTGATACCTGTGCTCCTGTACCAGACTCATGATATAAGTCGCGATTCCCACCTGTATCCCGTGAAGCTGGGGGGTCTCCAGCATCTTGTCAAGAGAATGGGAGATCAGATGCTCACTGCCGCTAGTAGGAGAACTGCCTCCCGCGATCTCATTGGCAATTCCGCTCATCGCCAGGGAGTCCAGCAGTTCCCTAAGAAAAAGGTCATCCTGAATCGTCTCAAAGGGCGTGCGCACAAAGCTGTTCACCGCCTTTTTGGCGATCATCACCGCAAAGTCATTCATCTCCGCATACCCGTTCTGATCCTCATAGAGCCAGTCATACAGGGCTGTAATCTTGGCCACCATATCCCCGATGCCGGAATAGATAAATTTCACCGGCGCGCTCTTGATCACATCGGTGTCCACCAGTATACCATAAGCCATCCTGGCCGGCACAGAGGTTCTTCTGCCGTTTACGATCAGGGAAGCGCTGGCGCTGGAAAACCCGTCGCTGGAAGATGACGTCGGAACACTGAAAAACGGAAGTTTTCTGAGATAAGCCGCATATTTTGCCGCGTCGATCACTTTTCCCCCTCCGATTCCCATGATCACCTGTGCCTTGGCATCGATTGAAAACGCCAGCTCGATGATATCATCCATCTGTACGGAGTCAAGCTCCCTGTATTCTAAAACCGTCACTCCCTCCTGCTTCAGGGATTCCATCACTCCGCGCCCAAACATCTCCGTCAGGCCATTGCCAAAATAGATCACAGCCTGTGTAAAGCCGCTGCCCTTTAAAAATGTGCCGATCTCCCCCAGTACGCCCTTTCCCACCTTCAATATGCCGGGAATCGCGATCTGACCTCCTGTCATTCTCTTTACCTCCTGTTTTGTCATCAGACAGCGGGGTCTCCCCTCTGTCCCATCCTTGAGCTGCCTGTTTTACCGAAAAACCTCTTTCACCGGACTCAATATACGATAAAAGAGGTTTTCCTGATTCTTTCATATGTGATCTGACGTTTCCGTCATGCCTGAGACGCTGCCCCAGACGTAAGTATCGGTATCATGCGGCGAGCTGATCTCACTCTTCTGCCTTCTGTATAACGACCTGTGTTCATTTCTCTTTCTTCTCAGCAGCAGCTTTTTCTGCGGCTGCTTTCTTGTCGGCAGCAGCTTTTTTTTCAGCGGCCTTCTTCTCAGCGGCAGCCTTCTTCTCAGCAGCTACACACTTCTCGCTCAACCTGCCGTAGGTCTTGCTGGTCGTATAAAGCTTTTCCTCCAGTTCCTTCGTAAACTGGCCCTTCTTAAGCCTCCACTTCCAGTTGTCTCCAAGGGTGGACGGCGTATTCATCCTCGACTCCGCGCCCAGACCCAGAAGATCCTGCATCGGAATAATACACATCTTGCTGACGCTTCCCATAGCCTCACAGATGATCGGATAATACATCTCCTCATCCGGCGTATCATAGTTGCAAAGGTATTTTCTGACTGACTTCTTCGCACCCTCCGGAATACTGTCGCAGAACCACTGTACCAGCGTCTCATTGTCATGGGTTCCCGTATATACCACGCTGTTGGTGCCATACCTGAACGGCAGGTAATCCGAGCTGCTGTCATCCCTCTCATCAAACGCGAACTCCAATACCTTCATGCCCGGATATCCTGTATCCTCCACCAGCTTGCGCACGGAATCCGTAATAAAGCCGAGATCCTCTGCGATGACCTCCTGCCCCGGGAATTTCTCATTGACAACCTTGAAAAGATCGTAGCCCGGTCCCTTCTCCCACTTTCCATTCCTCGCGTCCTTATGTCCGTAGGGAATGGAATAGTATTCATCAAAGCCCCTGAAATGGTCGATCCGCACTACGTCATATATTGTAAAGCAGAATCCCAGTCTCTTGAGCCACCACGCATAGCCTGTCTTTTTGTGATAAGGCCAGTCATACAGCGGATTGCCCCAGAGCTGTCCGAGATCCGAAAACGCATCGGGCGGACATCCCGCAACCGCAACCGGCCTGCCATCCTTGTCAAACTGGAACAGCTCCCTGGCTGTCCATGCGTCTGAGCTGTCATAGGACACATAGATCGGAATATCCCCGATGATCTGAATGCCCTTCTCATTCGCGTATTTCTTCAGTGCCATCCACTGCACTGTAAACTCATACTGCAAAAACTCATGGAACAGGATCACCTCACGGCACTCCTCGCGCTTCTTTTCAAGCACCGCCTCATCGCGATTGCGCAGCTCATCCTCCCATGCGTCCCACGGCTGGCCGTCATGCTGGTCCTTCAGCGCCATGAACAGCGCGTAATCCGGCAGCCAGTCCTTCTGCTCCTCCACATAGGCCTTAAAATCAGCATCCTTCTCAATTCCGCTGTTCCTGAAGGCCTTCTTCAGCAGATCATACCTTCCGAGATATTCCTTCTCGTAGTCCACATAGCTGTCATTTCCTCCAAGATCAACGGCGTCGCACTCCTCCTTCGTCAGCCAGCCCTGCTCGATCAGCTTCTCCAGATCGATGTAATAGCAGTTGCC
>CAMHJT010000176.1 GCA_946185495.1 uncultured Clostridiaceae bacterium
TTTGCGCTTCTGTTCGGAAGCCGCAGGATTTCCAAGCGTCATTCTGAGATCACAAAGGAGGCGGGCATACAGGTATCAGACGGCATACAGGAAACGCTTGAGAATATTCGAGAGATCAGGGCGACAAATCAGGAGGACAGATTCCTGAAGGAGCTGTATGACAAGATCGATCATCATGAAAAAACGATGCTTTCGGGAGAACTGTCCTGCGGTATCTTCGTAAACGCCGCGAGCGTGATCATGCGGCTCGGCGTGGCGACCACGATACTTACCGGAACAAAGCTGATCCTTTCCGGGCAGGTTGATTTCATGGTACTGTTCATGTTCCTGCTGGTGATCACAAGGATATACGCGCCATTTGACCAGGCGCTTGCCCTGATCGCGGAAATGTTCATGTCACAGGTTTCGGCAGCCCGCCTGATGGAGATTTATGATGCAAAGACCGCGGATGGAACGGAGGTGTATCAGCCCCACGGACATGATATCGTTTTCGACCGCGTTGGATTCTCCTACGGGAGCAGCAAGGCTGGAGCAGAATACGGCGGGGAACAGGTACTTAAGCACGTCAGCTTTACGGCGCGGGAAGGAGAGGTGACGGCGCTTGTGGGGGCATCAGGTTCGGGCAAGAGTACCTGCGCCAGGCTTGCGGCGAGGTTATGGGATATTACGGAAGGAACGATCAGCGTTGGCGGTGTGGACATTGCCTCCGTGGATCCGGAAATACTGCTCAGCGACTATTCCATGGTATTTCAGGATGTGGTGCTGTTTGATGATACGATCATGGAAAATATCCGGCTTGGCAGGCATGGCGCTTCCGATGAGGAGGTGATCGCGGCCGCGAGAGCGGCAAACTGCGAGGAATTTGTGGAAAAGCTGCCTGACGGGTACGCCACCCCGATCGGAGAGAACGGGGCAAAGCTTTCCGGCGGCGAGAGGCAGCGTATCTCCATCGCAAGGGCGCTTCTGAAAAACGCGCCGATCGTGCTGTTAGATGAGGCGACGGCTTCCCTGGATGTTGAAAATGAGACAAAGGTGCAGGAAGCGTTATCCCGTCTGCTGGCCGGCAAGACGGTTCTGGTCATCGCGCACCGCATGCGGACTGTGGAGGCGGCAGATCAGATTATTGTCCTTGCTGATGGCGGGGTTGCTGAGGCAGGGGCGCCTCATAAGCTGATGGCAAAGGAAGATGGAATCTTCAGGCACATGGCAAAGCTTCAGAGTGAGAGCGCCGGATGGAGTATAGCGTGAGCAAATATCCCTTCGTTGTGAATCAAAAACCTCTCTGAAACCTGTGCAGCGGCTGAGGAGTGGATTGTGATGCCGAAGGATAGTACATTTACATTTCGTGCAAGGGGCTGTCGTTTGAAAAAAGAGTGCAGTTATGGTATCCTTGATGGATATATGAAAGGAGAATAGTATGAAAGAGGAATTTCTGGAGATAAAGGACTTAAAGAAGAGCTTTGGAACAGGGGAGGCGAAGCAGGATGTCCTGCGGGGCATGAGCTTTACTGTGAAAAAGGGGGAGTTCTGCGTGCTGCTCGGTCCTTCGGGCTCCGGCAAGTCGACGCTGTTAAATATCATCGGCGGCATCGACACGCCGGATTCCGGCTATGTCAGCATAGACGGCGATAAGCTGGAGGAGATGAATGAGAAGCAGCTTACTTTGTACAGGAGGAAGCATCTTGGATATGTATTCCAGATGTATAACCTGATTCCGAACCTCAATGTGAAGGAAAACATTGAGGTGGGAGCTTTCCTGTCGGATCATCCGCTGGATGTGGAGGAGGTGATCACGACGCTTGGACTGCAGGACCATAAGTATAAGTATCCGAACCAGCTTTCCGGCGGGCAGCAGCAGAGGGTATCCATCGGGAGGGCGGTTGTGAAGAATCCGGATATCCTTATGTGCGATGAGCCCACAGGAGCGCTCGACTACAAGACATCGAAGGAGATTCTCGCGCTGATTGAGGACTGCAACCAGAAATTCGGAAGCACAGTCATCATGGTGACGCACAATGAAGCGATCAAATACATGGCCGATCATGTGATTAAGTTAAGAGACGGCGTGGTGCGCCACAATGACGTCAACGGGAAAAAGCTGCCGGCCGCTGAGCTTGAGTGGTAAGGGGGATGAGGACGATGAAAAATCCGCTGATCAAACGAATTCCACGTGAGCTTAAGTCAGACTGGCACAAATATTCCGTGATCATTCTTTTCATGGTCGTCATGATCGGGGTGATCTCCGGCATGTATGTAGGGCATGACAGCATGCTCGGCGCTGTGTACGATGGCCGGAAGGAGCTTCATCTAGAGGACGGCTCCTTTGAACTGTCGGAGAAGGCACCGCAGGAATTGCTTGACCGCATCAGCGAAGGCGGCCTGGCAGATGTCCGCGCGTATTTTTTGGAAAAGGGAAACAAGGAGGCTGACAAAGAGGTTGCGGATGCGATAGAGGAGAAGCTTAAGGAACAGGTGTCAGGGGCAATCGAGGAGGGCGTCAGGGCGCAGTGCGCCGCGTTCGGAATCAGCGATGAGGCGGTGATTCAGGAACAGGTGGACGCCGCGATAGCGGATTCCCTTGAAAAGGCGATGGAGGAGGCAAGAAAATCCGGGGATTTTAAGAAAGCCTCTGAAGACGCGTACAGGGAAGCACATGACGAGGTAAAGAAAGCGGTAGATGAGGAGTGGGACAGCATTGCGGACAGGTATGATCTGGACGATGCGGGTTTTGATCCGGTTCCGGTCACGCTTTTTGAGCATTTTTACAGGAACGAGCCTGAGGATTATGACAGGGACGGGGAAAAGGATGCCACTGTCAGGGTGTTCAGGAGCGATTCAAAGATCGATCAGGCTTCCTTCCTGCAGGGAAGGGCACCGGAGACAGAGGGGGAGATCGCGATCGACAGGATGCACGCCAGCAATGTGGGCGTGAAGCTGGGGGATGTGGTCCGGGTAGGCAGCAGGGAGTTTGAGGTCGTAGGCCTTCTCTCCTATGTGAATTATTTAACGCTCCACGAGTCCAATACGGATCTGATGTTCGACGCGTTCGGGTTTGATGTCGCCATGGTGACGCCGGAGGCGTTTGACATGCTTTCGTCAAGGGTGCATTACAGCTATGCATGGAAGTATGAGGAGGAGCCGGAGGGGAAGGTGGAACAGGCGGATTACTCGGAGGCCTTTTTGAAATCCCTGATCACACAGGCGCTTGTCCATGAAAATGAGATTGAAGATTATCTTCCGGAATACTTAAGGCAGGCGAGCAATTTTGCTCCATCGGATATTGAGGGCGATTCGGCGGGAACAGCGATCCTCTGTTATATACTGATCGGTGTGATCGCGTTTATCTTTGCTGTTACGATCAGCAATACGATTGAGAAGGAGGCGTCCGTGATCGGAACGCTGCGGGCTTCCGGTTACAGCAGGGGCGAGCTGGTCAGACACTACATGTCCATGCCTGTGGCTGTCACGCTGATCGGGGCGGCGCTTGGCAACCTGCTTGGATATACGGCGTTCCGGGGCATGGCTGTTGACCTGTATTACCAAAGCTACAGCCTGCCGGAGTGTCATCTGGTGTGGAGTGGAACCGCGCTTGTCAAGACGACGGTGATACCGCTTGTCCTCATGTTTGCAGTCAATCTGCTGGTGATTACGAGGAAGCTGCGCCTAAGCCCGCTGCGTTTCCTGCGGCATGACCTCACGGATCATAAGAGGACGAAGGCGAGGAGGCTTCCGAGGTGGTCCTTCCTGCGGAGATTCCGGCTGAGGATCCTGTTCCAGAACCTGCCGAACTATGGGATCCTGATGGTCGGCGTTGTCCTGATCGAACTGATGCTCTGCTTCGCGTTCGGCCTGCCGGATTCGCTGAACCATTACAGCGAGCAGGCGACAGACATGATGTTCGCGGAGTACCAGTACATGCTGATGGACAGCGAGGACGAGGAAGGAAATGTCATTGAAACCTCAGAGAAGACTGCCGAGCGGTTCAGCGCGGCGACGTTGCTGTATCCGAAGCACCATTCTTCCGCGTTTGCGGGGATGGGCAGCGGAGGAGATGAGAGCGTCACGGTATATGGGATCGCGAAGAACAGCGGGTATATCAGCCTTCCAGATGGCATGAAGAAGGGGGAGGTATACATATCGAGTGCGTTTGGATCGAAATTCGGGCTTGCTGAGGGTGACCGGATCACGCTGCATGAGGAATACAAGAACCAGTCCTATGCGTTCACTGTGGCGGGAACTGTCGATTATGACGGCGGAATCGCCATCTTCATGCGCAACGACAATTTTAACGCTGTATTCGACAAGGATGAGGAAGATTTTTCCGGATACTTTTCCAGAAAGGAAATTCATGATATCGATGAACAGGATATTGCTACGGTGATCACCGCGGAGGACATCCTGAAGGTGACGGTACAGTTGAATCATTCCATGGGCGGAATCGTGGATGTGTTCAAGTATGCGCTGGTCGTGCTGGCGGCCGCGATGATCTATCTGCTCGCGAAGATTATCATAGAGAGAAATGAACAATCTATCTCCATGGTGAAAATTCTGGGATTCCGGAACGGGGAGATCGGTTCGCTGTACATTGTGCCGACCGCCATCGTGGTGGCTGTCTGCACGGTGATCAGCTTCGTGGCAGGGTATTACCTGATGGTGTGGATCTTCCAGATCTTCATGCTGCAGATGGACGGCTATTTTGCCTTTTATCTCAGCAGGCCATCCATGGTGCTGTCCATGCTCTACCTGCTGATCGGCTACGCCTTCGTGTCAGTTATCGACCTGATCAGGATCAAGAGGATTCCGCTGGATGTGGCTCTTAAAAATGTTGAGTAAGAGGTAACTGCTCAGCATCTGCTGAGTAGTTACAGTAAGAGTTAATATGGAAAGCTCACAATGTCTGTAACCCTTTGGAAGCAGGCGATTGTGGGCTTTTATATTTCCCAAAAGAAGAGTGTGTAAATAAGACATTCTTTTTTTGATTTTTTATGATCAACTTTATTGCTAATTTTATTACCAACGTGATATAATAAAAAAGTTGGTAATAAATGCAAAGGAGCGGACATATGAAAACTCTTGAAGATATTGTCAGAAGCCTGTGCGATAAGGATGATGAACAGGAATGGTTTGAATTTAAGGAAAACTGGTTTCAGCCTGAGGCATT
>CAMHJT010000177.1 GCA_946185495.1 uncultured Clostridiaceae bacterium
GGTGTGTTATTTGGGCTTGACAAGTATCGCTATGAATTTGCGGGACTTTTGATGCATGCGGAGCATCTGGAGGCGGTGTTCGGGGTGGGACCGCATACGATTTCCGTTCCACGGGTGTGTCCGGCGGACGACATTGACCTGTCGGATTTTACCAACGCGATTGATGATGATACCTTTGCGAAGCTGGTGGCCTGCATCCGTATTGCCGTGCCCTACACCGGCATGATCGTGTCCACCCGGGAATCACAGAAATCCAGGGAACGGGTGCTGCATTTGGGGATATCCCAGATCTCCGGCGGATCCCGCACCTCGGTGGGCGGCTACACGAAGGAGGAGCGCCCGGAGGATACTGTACAGTTTGATGTCTCGGATACGAGGAGCCTTGACGAGGTGATAAGGTGGCTGATCAATATGGATTACATTCCCTCCTTCTGTACGGCCTGCTACCGGGAGGGAAGGACCGGAGACCGGTTCATGGCGCTTTGTAAGGCAAAGCAGATCCAGAACTGCTGTCTGCCAAACGCCCTGATGACGCTGGAGGAGTATCTGACGGATTATGCCGCGCCGGAGACGAAGGCGGCAGGCGAGGTGCTGATCGGGAAAAATCTGGCGGACGTGACGAACCCGAAGGTGCTTGAGATATTGAAGGAGCGCCTCGGGAAGATCCGGGAAGGCGGAGAACGGGATTTCCGATTTTGATATAGGCGACAAGCCAAGGTGCCAGCTTCGTGCTTGCACGAGGAGCTGGCACTTTGGCGACCGCTGATCATCGAAGCAGCTGTGCTGCGAGATGGCAGCGGTGACGCTGATCGAGCAGGGTGCTCTATCCCCTGCTCGATTGCAGGCGACTGTGCAAAGAATAAGGTACATGGAATGGGATGAAGGGAGGCTGCCTGTACATGGCATTTAGGATTATCAGGGATGATATCACAAGGGTAAAAGCGGATGCGATCGTGAATACGGCCAACCGGGAACCTGTCTTTGCAGGCGGGACAGATGCGGCCGTTTATCAGGCGGCCGGTGCGGAGGCGCTGCTTGCGGAGCGGAAAAAGATCGGTTTCATGCGGGAGGGCGAGGCACATGCCACGCCTGCCTTTGCGTTGCCTGCAAACTATGTGATCCACACGGTAAGCCCATTCTGGGTGGATGGCGCTAAGGGGGAGCGGGAGACGCTAAGGCAGTGCTATGACAACAGCCTGCGGCTGGCGGTAGAGCTTGGCTGCGCAAGCGTCGCATTTCCCCTTCTTGGTGCCGGTGTCTGCGGCTTTCCGAAAAGGGAGGCGGTACAGATCGCGCTGTCCGTTTTTCGGCAGTTTCTTGCGGAATCTGATAAGGAAGAATGGTCAGGTCAGGGGATAGGAGATCGTGTGAAAACAGGAAATTCCGATTCCAATCCGTCTGCGGAAGATTCGGATCCGGAAAACTCTGATGTCAATGTGTCTGCGGAAGATTCGGATCCGGAAAGCTCTGATGTCAATGTGTGTGCGGAAGATTCGGATCCGGAAAATTCTGATGTCAATGTGTGTGCGGAAAAATCAGATTTGGAAATCATTCTGGTGGTGTTTGGCAGGGAGGCAGTGGAAGCGACCGGCAGCCTGCATGAAGGGCTGGAAGCCTACATAGATGATCATTTTGTGGAAAAGCGGCTTAAGGAGGAGTACCGCATGGATGGGGCTGGCGTTCCTGATCCTGGAGGCAGCCGGTCAGTTGAGGGTATGGGCGCTCCGTTAGAGGCATCGTTTGTCCGTCCGTCGGAGGGAGCCGGTGTTCCAAGGCAGATGTATTCTGCACGTCAGCCGGAGTCGAATCACCAGAGAACCGAAGAGGAGAAGCCTTTGCCGCAGGAGGGAATACCTGCAAGACAAAGCCGGGGAGGCATGTTGCACTCCTATGCTGAAAAGGCAGGTGAACTGTTTTCTCAATCTTTTTTCAAACGGGGTGTGAGGAATAGCGCGGAAGGCTCTGTGCCCCGGAGGAAAAGTGAAGAGGCAAAGGGGAGATCGGCACTTAAGAAGGATTCTGATGTCATGAAAGAGTCCGATCTCATGGAAGGTTCCAACATCATGGAGGAATCAGACTTTGAGGAGTGCTCCGGCAGCGGGGAAAATCCATCCCCCATGGAGGATGTTCTTCCCATGATGGGACAGGCGGCCCGGTCGCAGGCCATTCAGCCCATGGCGGCTATGGCAGCCATGCCGTTTCCGGAGCCTGCGGGGAAGCGAAGATCTCTGGAGGATTTGGTGTCCCAGGTGGCAGAGAGCTGGCAGGAGAGCCTGTTCCGGCTGATCGACCAGAAGGGCTACACCGATAGCGAGGTGTATAAGCGGGCCAATGTGGATCGGAAGCTGTTTTCGAAGATCCGAAATAACACGGCCTATCAGCCCAAGAAGAACACAGCGGTTGCGCTTGCCATTGCCCTGCGGCTCAATCTGGACGAGACAAAGGATTTTCTTGCCAGGGCAGGATATGCGTTATCCACAAGCAGTAAATCGGATATAATTGTGGAGTATTTTATCGAGGAAGGCATTTACGATATCTATGAGATCGAGATGGCGTTGTTTGAACATGAACTGCCACTGTTAGGAGCGTGAACTGTTTGAAGTGTTGTTTTATATCCATTTTAATGAAGACGATATTGCGACAAAATGCTATGAGGATGTTCGACCGGGTGGATAATATATACAGTTTTATTATTTTGTCAGATAGAAACTATGGTTTATGGAGGAGGAACGCTATGCATAGGTTATATGAAGAAGGGGATATCACAGTGTTCTGGGATTCAGAGAAATGCCGACACGCCAAACAGTGCGTGACCGGCTGTCCGGAAGGCTTTAACATTAACAGGAAACCGTGGATTCAGCTAAAGGGGGTGGATACTGCGAAGGTGTGGAAGGCGGTATCAAAATGTCCGTCCGGTGCGCTGACCTGCTTGTATAATCATGGAGTGCGGATCATTATGGATGGGGATGGCTACCGGAGTGTCGCATACGACGGGGAGAAGGAGATCGGAGAGTGCTGCTTTCTTGTGACGCCGGAGGGATGGAACATATACCACACCGAAGTGGATGACGCGTATGGCGGGAAAGGAATTGCGAAGAGGCTGGTTTACCGGGTTGTGGAGGCGGCAGAGCGCAGCGGTGCTGCCGTGAAGGCAGACTGCTGGTATGCAGAGAAGGTGCTGGGTTAAGGCAATGCCGCGGTTCTGATTACGGGAATGGCCAACCGGTTCAATTTTCCAAGATCTTAAAGCGGCGGTTAAGGCGGAGGAACTACAGAAAGAGACAGCGTATCCGCATCGAACCGGTCACTTTAGAAAAGAACGAATCGTCAGCTGGTCATTGCTGTCGGTCGTGTCGGCTCTTTCAAGCACCATATCTGTAAGGGCATATTGCAGCAGGCTGTTCGGGTCGGAAGTTGGACAGATCCATTCATCAATATGTCCTTCGGGAAGGATAAGTGGCATCCTGTCATGGATTGATGCAATCGGTTCAACTGACTCTCGCGTGAGAACTACGAATACGGGGAAGTCTTCTTCAATCCTGTAAAGACCGCACAGCCATGTGACAATGGATCCGGAAGGCTGAATAATGTATTTATCTCCGATTCTGGTCTTTCCCTGTGCATTCTCGAAGTGTTCCCATTCAAAATAATAAGATGCAGGAATGATGCAACGGCAGCTTCTCCACGCCTCCCGGAAGGATGGCTTGAAGGCGGCCGTCTCTGTCCGTGCGTTCAATAACGTCAGCTTCCGATCCGGCAGATGAAAGCCCCACTGCATGGGGAAAAAAGCCCTTGTACCTTTTGCGCTGGGGGCGATGACCGGTACAATATCCGTAGGGCGGACTTCTCCGGACAGGGGAATAGCTTTTCCAAACTTGTCAGAAAATTTCCTGTAAAGGGGAGAGAGATGAACCACCTGCAGGATGTTCTTCAGTTCAGGATCTTCTTTTTCGATATAATATCTCGTGCACATCTGTCTATCCTTCTTTCATAAATACCCGTGTCTGTTATTTCTGATGGCAACGTGCCATGCACGAATGCTTGCATTCGTCTATGGCGACTGCCACAGGGGTCTACCCCGTCCCTCCAGGGCGAGCTAACTAAGCAGAAGCCAGATCATACCCCGTCCCTCTGCTATGGGGTATTTGACTTGCAGGGCTGCGAATGGGAGTGGCGTATCTGTTCAGTAGCTGCCGAACGAATACCGGTTACAAATTATCCGACCACCTTGCCGAATACCAGAAATTCATCATCCTTCTGTATGATTCGTGGAGCGTATTTCTTATGGTTCAGCGACAGGAGCAGAGTGTGTTCTCCGTCACTGCCCAGCTTCTTGATAAAGCCTTCTCCGTTGTGGAAGAATATCCCGATCTCGCCTGGTTCAATCGAACTTTGCGCGTGAACCCATACCGTCTGTCCATCAACAAACTGGGGCTCCATGCTGTCTCCGGATATGGTCACGCCAAAATCGGCATTGTCCGGTACTTCGTTTCCGACTTCGATCTCGTCATAGGAATCGCTGTCCAGGTATTGCCCGTTGCCGGCAGATACAGGCAGATGGAACAGTTTCATGATCCGGATGGATCGGATCTGGCTGCGGAGGGGGATTACATCAGCGGAGTGCTTTTGATACATTCCGCTGGCCCGTAACAGATCGGCATAATCCTTAACCATCTGAATGCCGGTGTCGTCAAGGTCGGACAGAATCGATGGAATCTCGTTCCGGTCAAATGCCGCGCGGATGTCGGAAATTTTCAAAATGTCGCATAGTACCAGAAGCATCTCTCCGGATATCCGGATTCTGCCGGATTCCCAGTTATAGATCATCTGATTGGTCACATGATATCCCCGCTGTTGAAATCCGTTCGCTACATCGACCTGTGAGAGATGTTCTTTATTCCTTAGTATTTGCAGATATTCATTCATAGTATTCATAGGTAACCCTCGTTTCTATTATATATTCTGTATGTCTGTTCGTATCAGCTCTGTGTAGCTGCTGTGCGGAATAAGTCCTAAACAGTTTATAGAGCCTGACAATGGGTGAATCGGATACATTGAGTTTGTCCGCTGCATAGCTGAATTTACTGTTTTGGTACGGTCTGCGCAGTAAATG
>CAMHJT010000178.1 GCA_946185495.1 uncultured Clostridiaceae bacterium
AGCGGATGGCACGCTCCCTATTTTGTGCAATTTGTCATGAAAGAACTTTATTTTTGAAAATTGGTTGTCAATTCTAGCGAAATTGGTTAAAAAAGTTGCAAATCGATTAAAATTGGGTTATATTGACTATAGTTGATTTGTGGATCACTGTTTAGTAACCCAAAAATTGTTTACATATTTTTAATGGAGGACAAGGAACATGGCAACAAAGAAGAGCGAGCAGGTAAAGGCTGCAATGGAGAAGGTTGAGGCTGCAAAGGCAAAGGAGGCTGCTGAGAAGAAGCCGGCTGCCAAGACAACGAAGGCTGCTGCAGAGAAGAAAGAAACCGCTGCAAAGGCTGTGAAGGCTCCCGAGAAGAAGGAAGCGGCTCCGAAGGCTGCTGAGAAGAAGGAAGCGGCTCCGAAGGCTGCTGAGAAGAAGGAGGCAGCTCCGAAGGCAGCAGAGAAGAAAGAAGCTCCGGCAAAGACCGCGAAGGCTGCTGAGAAGAAGGAGGCAGCTCCGAAGGCTGCTGCTGAGAAGAAGGCTCCTGCAAAGAAGGCTGCTGCACCGAAGACAACCGAGACCGTTTACATCCAGTGCTGCGGATATGAGATCACCACAACAGATGTGATGGCAAAGGTGAACGAGGCAGTTGGCAAGAAGGGCGTAAAGGAGCTGAATGTATATGTGAAGCCGGAGGACGGCATGATCTACTTTACTGCAGATGGTGAGCAGGGAAGTACAGCATTATAATTTTCAGTCATACATAGCTGTCGGGAAGAGGACACCGGGTTTTTGATCCGGTGTCTTTTATCATATACAGCCAATTGCGAAATTCAGTGTGCAAAACGATCTACGTTTTCAATCTGCTCCCAGCAGGATACATATTTTTTCTTGGCTAACGTTCCTAATGCCGGCGAAAAAACATATATCCTGCTGGGAACCTCAGTCTGCATTTTGAGTTTTGCAATTGACTGTCATTTATGATAGCAGGAAAGGAGATGCCATGAAAAGAGTGTCAGTAGGGATTCTCGCCCATGTGGACGCAGGAAAGACCACGCTTTCAGAGGGACTGCTCTATGAGAGCGGGATGATCCGGTCGCAGGGCAGGGTGGACCTGAAAAACGCGTTTTTGGACACGGATGATCTGGAACGGGCCAGGGGCATCACGATCTTTTCCAAGCAGGCGGTGATCCGTTATCAGGATCTGTATGTCACGCTGTTGGACACGCCGGGGCATACGGATTTTTCCGCGGAGATGGAGCGCACGCTGTGGGTCATGGATTACGCCATTTTGGTGGTCAGCGGCGCGGATGGGCTCCAGGGGCATACCCGGACACTCTGGAAGCTGTTAAAAAGATACCGGGTGCCGGTGTTTATCTTTGTCAATAAGATGGATCAGCCGGGCACTTCGGAGGAGCTTCGCATGGAGGAGCTGCAGGCGGAATTTGGCGGGGGCTGTATCCGGTTCGACACGGAGGACAGGAATGAATGGCAGGAGCAGCTTGCCGTGTGTGATGACAAGCTTTTGGAGCGGTATCTGGATGGGGAGGAGGTCACGCGGGAGGAGATCGTTTCGTTGATCGCATCCCGCAGGGTGTTTCCTTGCTATTTTGGTTCGGCATTGAAGCTTAACGGCGTACGTGAGCTGCTGGATGGGCTGGCGGCCTTTGCGGTGCAGAGGGAAAACGGGACGGGATTCGGCGCGAAGGTGTTCAAGATTGCCAGGGATCTGCAGGGAAACCGGCTGACCTATGTCAAGGTGACCGGGGGAACCCTGAAGGTGAAGGAGGTTCTGTCGCAGGCTGTAGCCGGGCATTCCGGAGAGCAGTGGGAGGAAAAGGTCAACCAGATCCGCGTTTATTCCGGTGAAAAATATGAGGCGGTTTCGGAGGCGGAGGCCGGCATGGTATGCGCCCTGACGGGGCTTACAAAGACCGCGCCGGGAGACGGGCTTGGAACCGAGCAGGGGGCGGAGCTTCCGGTTCTGGTTCCGGTGCTGACCTATACGGTGAAGCTTCCGGAGGAGTCGGATCCCGTAAAAATGCTGTCCATATTCCGGGTGCTTTCAGAGGAACAGCCGGAGCTTCATGTCATCTGGCAGGAGGAGACGGCGTCCATTGAGCTGAAGCTGATGGGAGAGGTGCAGATCCAGGTGCTTCGTTCCATTCTGCGGGACCGGTTTGGCGTGGATGCGGATTTTGAAGCCGGCAGGATCGTTTACAGGGAGACCATCGCGGACAGGGTGGAGGGCGCGGGACATTTTGAACCGCTGCGCCATTACGCGGAGGTGCACCTGCTGTTAGAGCCGGGAGAGCCCGGGAGCGGGCTTCAGCTTCAGACAGCCTGCAGCGAGGATCTGCTGGACCGGAACTGGCAGCGCCTGATCCTTTCCAATTTGGAGGAACAGGAGCATCCGGGTGTGCTGACAGGCTCCGCGCTGACGGATGTGCGGATCACGCTGATCGCTGGCAGGGCCCATACCAAGCATACCGAGGGCGGGGATTTCCGGCAGGCTGCGTTCAGGGCGCTGCGGCAGGGCCTGATGCAGGCGGAAAATGTCCTGCTGGAGCCGTGGTACAGCTTTCGCCTGGAGGTGCCCTCTGGGCTGGTCGGCCGGGCCATGACGGATCTGCAGGCCATGCACGGAAGCTTTGCACCGCCGGAGGTGGGAGAGAAACGGGCGGTTCTTGAGGGCAGCGTCCCGGTTGTGGAGGTTCAGGATTATCAGCTTGCGGTCAATGCGTATACGAAGGGAATGGGCTCCCTGTCCTTAAGCTTTGGGGGCTATGCGCCCTGCCACAATGCCGGGGAGGTGGTGGAGGCCGTCGGCTATGATCCGGATCAGGATGTGGAGCATCCGTCCTCGTCGGTGTTTTGCGCCCATGGCGCCGGATACATCGTCCCCTGGGATCAGGCGGCAGAGCTGATGCATATTCCCTGCGGACAGTATGGGGAGAGGGTGGATTCCGGGTACATGCCGGATACTGCAGCACGGACCGGAAGCTTTGATACCTCCATTGATGAGGAACAGATCGAGGAGATCATGAACCGTACCTTTCACGCCAATGAGAGGGCCTCGAAGCGCCCGTACAAAAAACAGAGGGCAGTGCCGCAGCAGGTTCGTTACAGGGGAAAGCCCGTGTCCGGAAAGCAGTACCTGATCGTGGACGGGTATAATATCGTGCACGCGTGGGAGGAACTGAAAGAATTTCTGCCGGATAATATCGAAGGCGCGCGGATGCGGCTGATGGACCAGCTCTGTGATTACCAGGCGCTTATCGGAGTGGAGCTGATCCTTGTATTTGACGCCTATAAGGTAAAGGGAAATATGGGCGAGATGTTTGACTATCATAACATCCATATCGTCTACACGAAGGAGGCGGAGACAGCGGATGCCTATATTGAGAAACTGACGCATGAGATAACACGGAACGCCCGCGTGACGGTTGCGACCTCGGACGGCCTGATCCAGCTCATCACGCGGGGGCAGGACTGCCTGGTATGGTCGGCGGCAGACCTGAAAATGGAGATGGCACGCGCGAAGGAGAGCATCGCGCAGTACCTGCAGGAGGATTGAGGGTGGTTTATGTCATGCGGGAAGCAGACCGCGAAGTGTCTGGTAAAGCTTGGCGATCGGAAGCCCGACGACGTTGTTGTAATCCCCCTGAATCTCCCTGACATGAACGGCAAAGGCGCCCTGAATGCCATAGGCGCCGGCCTTGTCCAGAGAGTCGCCGGTGGCGATATAGGCCTTGAGCTCGTCGTCAGGAATCGGATACAAGGTGACGGAGGTGGTCTCATGGAAGAGGACGGCCTGCTTGGCGCCTCTGCGCCTTGCGATAATGGAAATGCCGGTGATGACCTGATGCGTGCGGTCTGAAAGGAGCTTCAGCATATCGAAGGCTTCCTGCGGATCCTTCGGCTTGCCGAGAATCTCGTCATCATAGCAGACAATGGTGTCGGCTCCGATGACCATGTATTCCTCTGCCTGCCCCTTCAGACGGCGGTATACATCGTCAGCCTTCTGGAAGGCCAGCTCCTCTGCGGCCTGTCCGGGTGCACAATCGCGAAGCTGTTCCTCGATGTCTGAGGGAAGAATGGTGAAATCGAATCCGGCCTGTGTCAGCAGTTCTTTTCTGCGGGGTGAGGCAGATGCCAGATAAATGGGGATGTCCTGTTTCATGGGAAGCGCCTCCTTTTCATTGTTTTATATTTTATCATAACCGATTTGGGAGGGATTTGCAACCTTGTACGGGATAGAAAGTCATGGTACAATAAACTATCCTTAGGAAGCCTGTGTATTGCATAGAAGGAAGCAGGTGGATCAGGTGTTGCAGAACAGAAAAATAGGATAACTACTCAACAGGATACATAGGAATAAAAATAGGGAGAGACAGGAATATGAACAGACAGGAATTTATTGATGAACTGAGGCAGTCCTTAGTCGGAAAGGTGCCGGATCAGGTATGTTGGGAGACATGTCGGTATTATGAGGACTTTATTCTCTCTGAGATGAGGAGCGGACGGCCGGAGGCAGAGGTGCTCGAGGAGCTTGGAAGGCCTTCGCTGATCGGAAGGTCGGTCATTGCGGCGCAGACCGGGGACAGGGCTGCGGACATGGAGTACACGGAGGACGGAAAGACGCGGAAGCTGTATCGCGGCCAGGGGCAGAAGAAAAAGGAGAAAAAACCGGCGGCACGGGCCGGCCGCGCCTGGTACACGAAGATTTTGTACGCGCTGTGCCTGATCCTTTTGATCCTGGTGGTATTTGTGGTGATGAAGGGACTAATGGTGGTCCTGTTCGCCTTTGGAATACCGATCCTGCTGCTGCTCGGTATCGTGTATCTTGTCATGTACTTCGCAAAATAAAAAAAAATATTAAAAAAAGGCTTGACAATCCCCGAAAATTTCGATATAATGCTACTTGTGTCAAGCACATTGGATTCTTAGCTCAGCTGGGAGAGCATCTGCCTTACAAGCAGAGGGTCGCAGGTTCGAGCCCTGCAGGGTCCATGTATGGCGGAATAGCTCAGCTGGCTAGAGCATACGGTTCATACCCGTAGTGTCGAGAGTTCAAGTCTCCCTTCCGCCA
>CAMHJT010000179.1 GCA_946185495.1 uncultured Clostridiaceae bacterium
GATCATTTTCAGTTCCTTTATCTATAATGTCAATGTGACGCTGGACATGAATATCTATCAGAAGCTGATGGAATACAGGAAGATGAGCGGGGAGGTCATTGACGGATACTATGGGATTTACAGCAGAATGTATCTGGTACTGGCCAATGTGCCGATCGCTATGGCAGCGGCTGTGGCCTCAGCGATCATTCCCAGGGTGTCCGCGGCCTTTGCCACCGGGGATAAATCCGAATGCAATGATAAGATCATTCAATCCATGCAGCTGGCGATGGTGTTTACGGTGCCCTGCGCGGTGGGATTTGCAGTTCTGGGAAAACCGATTTCCAGGCTGCTTTATTACAGGCTGTCAGAGGCGGATACCCATATGCTTACGATCATGCTGCTGCTTGGTTCGTTTTCCATTATGCTGTATGGAATCTCCAGTGTGCTGAATGGCGTGCTGCAGGGAATCGGCGACGTGAATGTTCCGGTCGTCAGCTCCGGCGTGGCGCTGGTGCTTCATATCGGACTGCTCGTTCCATGCCTGCTGGTATTTCATCTTGGCATCTATTCCCTGATCCTGGCAACGACTTTTTATGCTGTGATCGTGGTGATCCTGAATTATCATCATCTCAGAAAAAAGCTGGATTTTCACATGGAGTGGAAACAGACGGTATGGGTGCCGCTGCTCTCATCGGCTGTGATGGGAGCTGCCGCAGTAGTGGTCTATCTGGGACTCGATCTGCTGCTTGCCCGCATTGCCGGTTCTTTTGTGAGCAACGCGGCAGCGGTAATGGCAGCGGTTTTGGTCGCGGCGCTGGTATATTTTATCGCGATGATCCGGATCGGCGGATATACAAAGGAGAGGCTGTTGCTGTTTCCAAAGGGGGAGCTGCTTGTGAGAGTGGTGGAAAAGCTGCATTTGATTTGACAGAAAGGGGTGTTTTGCATGAAACTTACATTTATTGGCGCGGACCACGAGGTGACCGGAAGCTGTCATTGCCTGCAGGCCTGCGGGAAAAATATGCTGATTGACTGCGGAATGGAACAGGGCACGGATGTCTATGAGAATCAGGAGCTTCCGATGCCTCCCTCCGATGTGGATTATATACTTCTGACGCACGCGCATATCGATCATTCCGGGTTGCTGCCGCTCATGTATGCGAAGGGATTCCGGGGACAGGTCTATACGACGAAGGCTACGACGGATCTGTGCGACATCATGCTGAAGGACAGCGCGCACATCCAGGAATTTGAGGCAGAGTGGCGCAACCGCAAGGCAAGGCGGTCAGGCGAGGAGGAATATGTCCCGCTTTACAGCATGGAAGACGCGATCGGCGTGCTGAAGCATTTTGTGCCGTGTGAGTATGAGCAGACAATTGAGTTGACGCCGGATATCAGGGTGCGTTTCTCAGACGTGGGGCATCTGCTCGGTTCCGCCAGCATCGAGGTATGGCTGACGGAGGGGGAGATCTCCAAAAAGATCGTCTTTTCCGGGGATATCGGCAATATCAATCAGCCGATCATCAAGGATCCACAGTACCTGAAGGAGGCGGATTATGTGGTGATGGAGTCCACCTACGGAGACCGGAACCATGGGCAGACGCCGGATTACGCGGCAGAGCTGGTGGACATTATCAGGGACACCTTCCGGATGGGCGGCAATGTGGTGATTCCGTCCTTTGCGGTGGGAAGGACGCAGGAGCTTCTCTATTTTATCCGCAAGATCAAGCATGAGCATATGCTGCCGGAATATGAGGATTTTGAGGTGTATGTGGACAGTCCGCTCGCAATCGAAGCGACGCAGATTTTCCATAAAAACGTCGATAATTGTTTTGATGAAGAAGCGATGGAACTGATCCGGCAGGGGATCAACCCGATTTCTTTTCCGGGACTCAAGACGGCTGTGACAAGCGATGATTCAAAAGCCATCAATTCTGATTTAAAGCCGAAGGTGATTATCTCGGCATCAGGCATGTGTGAGGCGGGACGGATCCGCCACCATCTGAAGCATAACCTGTGGAGAAAGGAATGTACGATTCTGTTTGTGGGGTATCAGGCGCATGGCACTCTGGGCCGGACGATTCTGGAGGGGGCTCCGAGCGTGAAGCTGTTTGGCGAGACGATTGAAATCTGCGCCCGGATAGAGAAGCTGGACGGAATCAGCGGACATGCGGACCAGGAGGGACTGCTCCGGTGGCTGCACGCGTTTGAGACAAAGCCCAAGGTATTTGTCGTGCATGGTGAAGATCTGGTATGTGAGAAGTTTAAAAAGCTGATCCAGAAGGAAGGATATGAGGCGGTTGCGCCGTTTTCCGGCGCGGAATTTGACCTGGCGACGAATGAGCTGATCTTTATGGGCATTCAGACCAAGAAGGTCAAGGTGAGCCAGAAGGCCTTCCGGGCACAGGCGATCTTTGACCGTCTGGTGGCTGCGGGCAACAGGCTGCTTACGGTGATCGCACACAACAGGGGAGGCGCTAACAAGGATCTGATTAAGTTTACGGATCAGATCAACAGCCTGTGCGATAAGTGGGACAGGTAATGGAGGAAGATGTATGAGCGTGGCATTCGGTAAGTTTGTTTTTTATGTAACCCTTGCGCTTATCGTGTCATATATTGTGTGGTATTACAAAGTGGGGGAGCGTAGGATGGTAAATGAGGCGCTGGCAGGATTGTCCGGCGGCCAGAGATTGTATCTGTCTGAAAAGCCTTCTCATATTATACTGAGTAGTGAACAGAAGGAACGTCTCATGCAGAAGAAGGGGAAACGGCTTCTTAAAATGATAGCTGCATTTGTACTGATGGTTGTTCTTGCGGCAATCAGCAGCCAGCGGATGCAAATGATCGGGATCGTTTTACTGGCCGGATGCATGCTGTATTTTTTTCTCAAGGGACATTATAACGATATTTTGTCCGGCGAGGTATACGGCGTGAAGGCGGTATGTATCTCCGCCACACATCCCACCCATGGAAAAGGGAGATTTATGTACACATACAGGTTTGCGTATTATGATTTTAAAAGATCCATGATCGAAGGAGCCATTATGGCGACTGAGAGGGGCGACATGAGCATATCTCTTGGCGCGGGCGCGCAGACAACACTTGTGGTCAGGGAAAAGGATGGCAGGCTCAAGGTGCTGGACTGGGCAGGGTGGCTGGATCTGGAGGATTAGATGCTGTTTTAAGGGAATCAGTAATTCTATCAGGACGCAATAGAAACGGGCAGGAGATGATTCTCCTGCCCGATTGTATTTTATGCAATTCAGATGGGCGTGTCACCTCTGCGTATCGAGGTGGCCGCTTTTCCATCCATTCAGCCTGCAGGTCATTTTCCTGTCACTCCTGCGTATCAAGGTGGCTGATCGGAAGGTAAACCGGAAGGCCGTTTTTGTAGGAAAGCGCAGGCTCTCCGACAATCAGCGGAGCCATGTAGTCGTATAGCTCCTGTGTGATGTCATTGCCCGCCTCGTTGATCCATTCCCTTGGAATCGACTTCGCTTCATTTGCGATTCCATTGATGTCAGCGGTTTCAATACCTGTCTGATAGGGCTTGCCGGAAACGCGGCGAAGCGTCAGCATGCACTGGGACTGCCCCTGTGAGGCATAGGAAACCGCCTGCTTTCCGAGCGCATAGGCTTCGTCTAAGTCTGTGAGGGAGGCGATGTGGGAGGCGCAGCGCTGGAGCACATTCAGCTCAATGGATCGTACCTTCACGTTGATGGCGTCCTTCACAAGGTATTCCAGGCATTTTCCTGTTCCGCTTAACTGGGAATGGCCGAACTGGTCTTCCTTGGCAGCAGTGGCGCTGATATAGGTTCCGTCCTTGTCACGAATGCCCTCAGAGACTGCGATGATGACATTGTTCCTCTGCGCAAGCTGCTCCCGTACATCTGCGAGAAAGCGTTCCTTTTCAAAGGGAACCTCAGGCAGATAGATCAGATGCGGCGCGCTGCTGTAGGAGGTTCTTGCCAGGGCGGAGGCGGCGGTCAGCCATCCGGCATCCCGTCCCATGATCTCTACGATCGTCACGCTCTTGACGCTGTAAATAAAAGTGTCGTGCGCTACTTCCAGCAGGGAGGAAGCCACATATTTCGCTGCGGAGCCGTAGCCCGGCGTATGGTCGGTGACGCACAGGTCATTGTCGATGGTTTTGGGAATGCCGATAAACCGGATGCTGCTCCCAATTTTATTGCCATACCGTCCGAGCTTTAAGACAGTGTCCATGGAGTCATTGCCGCCGATGTAGAAAAAGGCACCGACCTGATAGGCTTCAAACTGCGCAAATAATTGGGCGTAGGCAGCTTCATCCGCTTCCTCATCCGGCAGCTTGTACCGGCAGGAGCCTAAATACATGGCCGGGCTGGTCTTAAGCAGACGGATAAAATCCGGGTTCTCAGCGGCCTTTTCATTTAAGTTCATCAGGCGGTTTTCCATAATGCCTAAAATTCCATAAATGGAACCGTAAACTGTTTCGTAATCATCAGATTGAAGCACCGCATCGATCACGCCTGCCAGAGAGGCGTTAATGGCTGCGGTGGGGCCGCCGGACTGGGCGACAATTACATTTTTTCTGGACATGGATATTCTCCTTTGTTATTAAAATGGTTTTGTTTTTTCATGATATTTATGCGCAGCTTTCATCCGCTGCATAAATGGCTGTGTGACGTTTCAATCATCCTTTTTTTATTCCCGCCGGCTTCACGCCATCTACCGCGTTGTCGTCGGGTCACATGGCTCGCTATGCTCCTCAATTGTGTTTTGTTGGCGGTTTGATGGAATGATTCAGGATAACAAATATCATTTATTATATCACATATCATGCATATAATCAATGAATTAACCGCGGGTTGCCTGATCACATTATTTTCCGTTATCCCCCCCCGGTCCGCTTAGCTGCAAAACAGTAATATTTTGTAGATAAGCTTTATAAAAACTGAATTTTATGCTTGTATTTTAAGAAATAATATTGTATAATTTACTTAGATTTTACGAAATCTAACTACGTAGGACTTCTGGGGTGCTCGATAATTCCTGTAATTTTGAACCTACATTTGTTTTTAAGGGCAATCAATATCTATAAGCGGATGTCA
>CAMHJT010000180.1 GCA_946185495.1 uncultured Clostridiaceae bacterium
GTACCATTGATCACCACCTTGATATCCACAGCCTGGCTTTCCTCATTCTCATCCATATCCTCCAGCCACTGGTTGACGAACTGGTTTTTGGAAGGGCCGTCCTGTTCCTCTCCGGGAACGCCCGTTTCTTTCTCCTTCTGTTTTTTCCGGTTTTTCTGATCCTTCCGGTTCCGGCGGCCGGAATCCATATTTCCGCCTTCCCTCCCCGCTGTGCCGCCATCCTCTTTTCCCGGCACAGGCGCGCCGTCCTGCGCTTTGGAACCAGTGTCATTCTCTCCCGAAGCATCCTGCTCCTTCACAGGCTCCTCTTCAGCTTCCTCTGCCTCCTCCTGTACGGGCTCCTCCTCCACAAAGCGCTCAGCCTTGTAGATCTCCTCCTTGTCAATCCAGGCGACATTAAAATTCTCATAAATCTTCGTATCCGCACCCGCTCTGGCACCATTGACAAACACCTCATGCGGCGTCTCGATATCCATAAACTGCATGAGCTGGCTCAAGGTGTAATAGTTAAGGAACTCGATTTCATCCCCCTCCGCGATCTCATAAAACTCTGATTCCAGCCTTCCATTGACGCTGGCATAGCGCGGACAAGCCACAGGTATGTCATTCACCATAAAGGTGATGGAGGTACCAAAATCCGCGACATCCCCCAGTACCGCCTTCGCGTTTGCTCCCTTTGTGGAGACGACGATCCGGATCTCATCCCCGGCCTTGACCAGATGGTTCATTCCTGTTTCCTTGCCGTTTAACCGGATCACAGCCGCCTCTCCGGCGCTTCCGCGGATAAATCTCTTCTTGCCGTTTAATGTATAATGCAGGTCATCTCCCCTGCGTGGGAAAATAGAATCATTGGTCAGGCCGTAAGCAAGCGCCGCGTCAAATACGGTCAGCTTGTCATTATCATATAGCTTTATCCTGGTTTCGTTGACATGAACAAATACGAACCGGTTTTTCTGATCATAAAAATTCAGGCAGATACCGATTGGCGTTACCAGAAGGGGATCCTTCTTCACGCCATCGACAAAAATATTGACAAAGCCGAGCACTTCCTCTCCCCGCAGGCCCACCCGTTCCTTCGGCAGACCCAGATGTTTGGCAAGCTTCTCCGTAAAGCCGGGAATCTTGCCGCCTCCGCCCACCACAAAGGTCGCGGAAACAGGTTTATCTCCGTTCAGCTCCTTGATCTTGGCCGCAATCTCCCCGGTGATCTCCTCCAGGACCGCATCCACCTTTTCATAGACCTCCTTGGGCGTCACCTTATGTGAAATCCCCATGATATCCTTATAAGACAGCGTCTTCTTGGAGCCTATCATCTTGATCTTCTCTGCCGTCGCGAAATCCACCAGATACTCCTGGATCAGCCGTTCGGTCAGTTTGTCGCCGGCCTTCGGGAGCATCCCGTAAGCGATAATGCTTCCGTCCTTGGAAATACAGATATCGGAAGTGCCCGCGCCCACATCCACCAGCGCGATATTCAGCAGCCGGTAATTCTCCGGGATTGCCACCTGCATGGCGGCAATCGGCTCGAGTGTCATATTGGAAATCTCCAGTCCCGACTGGCCGACAGCGGCGTACAGCCCGTCCACAACCTCCTCCGGCAAAAAAGTCGCCAGTACATCCGCACTGATCTGATTCGCCTTGTGCCCCTCGAGATTCCCGATCTCATAACCGTTCAGATAATACTTTACCACCGTATAGCCCACACAGAAGAATTTTACGTCTGTCTGGTTTTTTTCCAGCATAAGTTCATGCGCCTTTTCCACGCCCAGCATCTCCAGCGCGTGAATATGCTCCTGTGTCACCACTGTATTCTCGGAGAAATCATGGGAAGCCTTCCCCACCTCCGTCCGGAGCACCCGTCCCGCAGCAGCAATGCAGACATCCTTAAGCTTCCTGCCCTGAAGCTGTTTTTCCAATTGCTCCTTTACGTAAACGATCTCTTCGCCTACCTTGATGATATCATGGATCTGACCGTCCAGCATCGCCCTTGTATCGTGAAATTTTACACTCTGCGCCACTATATTAAACTGGCTTCCTTCCCGGTATCCAACTGTTCCAACAATACTCCTCGTTCCAATATCAAGACCGAACACCAGCGGTTCCGGATACTTTGTCAAAGCTGCCATTTTTATCTCTCCTCTAAAAACATTAGTTTTTATCTGCATCATCCGGTCGGATACCGATACCTTATATCCCGCCCGGAATTGGGGCGGGAATGGTATCCGGCTCCTCTATCAATGCGGTTTTTCCTCCACTTTTTCTTTCTGGCTTCCAGATGCCAGTCTGCATGGCTTTTCCCGTAAAAACTCTTTATATTTTATCACAACCGCTGTCCGGTGTCAAAAACGTTGAAGTGCTTTTTTAACCTGATCCTTCATATGATCAACGTCTTTTCCATTGTCTATCACCACATCACAGTTTGCCCGGTAATATGATTCCGGAGACTGGTTCGCGATTACGCGCTCCCATTTTTCACGGCTGCCACCGCGACCCGCGACCAGCCTGCGGATCCGTTCTTCCTGATCCGTAAAAATATACCATAGTTCATCACAGATCGCACGGTATCCGTCTTCGATCAAAAGAGCCGCCTCAATCACATAAAACCTTGTATTACCATTCCTGTGGATTTCGATATCCCTGATAATATATTCCTTCACCGCCGGATGCACGATCGCATTGAGCTTTGCGAGCGCTTCCGGATCCGCATAGACCACCGCGCCAAGCTTTGCCCTGTCAATTGTTCCCGTTTCATCCAGAATGCCTGTCCCAAAAATTTTTACAATCTCATGATAGGCCTTTTCTCCGGGCTGCATCAGTCCGTGTGCCAGCTTGTCCGCCTCCACAACACAGAAAAGCTCCAGTTTTCTAAAATAATCCAGGATCGTACTTTTCCCTGATCCTATGCCGCCTGTTATTCCTATTACAACCATATCCACCTCTTTTTGCATCCATCCAAGCCCTGTGTATCAACAGGTTTATTATTTCGCGTCATACCATGTGTTTCCCACGCTGATTCCGATACTAAGCGGAACCTTGAGCGCAGCCGCCCCCATCATCTCTTCTGTCAGGATCTGCTTCACCAGCTCCACCTCTTCCCTTTGGGTCTCAACCAGCAGTTCATCATGGATCTGAAGGATGAGCGCAGATCGCAGATGGCTGTCCTTAAGCCTTTCATATACCCGCACCATCGCAATTTTTATAATGTCCGCAGCCGTTCCCTGAATCGGAGCATTCATGGCAATCCGCTCTCCGAAGCTCCTCTGCATGAAATTCGAGGAATGAAGCTCCGGAACCTGACGGATCCTGCCAAACAGCGTCCTCGTCATACCCGTCCTTTTTGCCTCATCCACAGCCTGGTCAAGAAACCGTTTAACGCCGGGATAGGTTGCAAAATACCCTTCTATATAATCCGAAGCCTCTTTTCTGGATATTCCGAGATCCTCCGACAGTCCAAAGGCGCTGATCCCGTATACTATGCCAAAATTTACAGCCTTGGCATTTCTTCTCATCAGCGCATCCACCTGATCCTCCGGAACTCCAAACACCTGGGAGGCTGTCAGCGCATGAATATCCCTGTCCTCCTGATAAGCCCGGATCAGCCTCTCATCACCCGAAAAATGTGCCAGCACCCGCAGCTCGATCTGAGAATAGTCCGCGTCCACAAACACATACCCGTCCCTCGGAATAAACACACGCCTGATGCTTCTGCCAAGCTCTGTCCGCATAGGGATATTCTGAAGGTTCGGCTCCGTCGAGCTGATCCTTCCGGTAGCGGTAATGGTCTGGTTAAAGGTTCCATGAATCCTTCCGTCTTCCCTGATAAACGCGGACAATCCATCCGCATAGGTGGATTTCAGCTTTGCCACCTGCCGGTATTCCAGTACATCCTCCACAATCTTGTGATCCTTTTTCAGCTTATTCAAAACATCCGCATTCGTGGAATAACCTGTCTTCGTCTTTTTGGCGCCCGGAAGCCCCAGCTTGTCAAATAAGATCTCTCCCAGCTGTCTGGGTGAATTGATGTTGAATTCCTCTCCTGCTTCCGCATAGACAGCCGTCGCCAGCTCCTGCTCCTTCCCACCAAGCATCTCGCCGTATGTCTTGAGCGCCGCGCCATCCACACGGATCCCCTTCTCCTCCATCTGCGCAAGCACAAAAACTGTCGGAAGCTCAATATCACGGTACAGGTCATAAAGCCCCGTCTCTTTCAGCCGGCCGCATAGCTTTCCCCACGCCATCAGCGGAATACAGGTCTGATAAGCAAGAAAGCGCATGACATTTTCCTCTTCCAGAAGAAGGGATGTCAGCTTCTTCTTGTCCAGCAGCTCCTTCGCGGAGGGAACCGTGATGGACAGATACTCCTTTGCCAGATCGTCATATCCATACTCCTCCTTCAGGGGATTGATCAGGTACGCCGCAATGGACGCATCCTGCATACGCGCCCGCTCATCATATCCGAACGGAACTGCCCTCAGCATGGATTTCAAGTCATGGGTAACCAGCGTAACGCCTTCACAAGAACTGAACAGGCGCGCAAACGCTTCCGCCATCCCATCCTCGCCGGAAACCTTGAACAATATGGTCTTACCTGCTTCCGCCGACAGGCCGATTCCCAGCAGCCCCTCCTCACCGGAATAGACTGCCGCGCCCAGTTGAGATTTCGTGCCAAGCCCTTCAAAGAATGCCTCCAGCGCCTCCACCGAGGATTGAAACTCTGTTTCAAAGCGGTAAGAGGGAGCCTCTTCCGGAAGCTCAAAATGCTTCAGCAGGCTTTTCAGCTCCAGCTTCTTGATCTGCTGATAAGCAGCTTCCGTAAAAAGCCCGCCAACAGCAAGCTCCTCCATACGCACCTCCAGCGGCACATCCAGCTTGATGGTTGCCAGAAATCTGCTGTCCAAAGCCTGCTGGTAATACTCCCTCAGATTCTCCATTGCTTTTTTCGGCTTGATCTGATCGAGGTGTGCGTGCGCCTCCTCTATCGTATGAAACTGCGCAATAATCTTTCCAGCTGTTTTCTCCCCGATGCCCGGGACGCCGGGAATATTGTCCGAAG